>CABMIA010000131.1 GCA_902386085.1 uncultured archaeon | reverse complement strand
TCATCGAGAAATTTTTTGAGGATATAATAGGTGCCTTCCAGATTGGGCATCTGGTTTACAATTACCCTCCGGATACTGGAAACCGGGATCTTTGATTGGATAATCGGGATTACATATTCATCTTCCGCACCATCGGTCACGAGAATGCAGTTAGTGGCCTGCGTCTCTTTGATCACCTGTTCAAGTGAAGTTGCAATACGGCGGTCTCCATCAATCATGTGGAGATGGTTTCCGGCAACTACAGCAATTGCAGTCTCTTCACCTTTCCCGGTCAGCTCATCGTAAATTTTTACAGCTGAAAATATGGCATTGATGTCAGAATCTTCAGGATCGGCAAGTGCCAGGGTATTTGCGGCCTTCAGGCAGGCTGCCCGACCGATAGCCGGGCTTTCGACGTTTGCTTTCCACCCGATATCATCATCCCGGTCAACACTGAGTACTAATGTACGACCCGTAGTCATTATCTTGATTTTCTCCGTGGAATTATGGGGTAATCTTTCAGGTTCCTGATTTTTATGGGTATTTTAACCCGTAATTTTCATTCGCTGATACATTGGCTGATATTGGTTAAATTGTAGGTTGAATTTGAATATAAAACCACTGACGAACATAAAAAGATCGAACGGGTTCGCACCCATCAATTGTGAACTATCCGGTAATATTCCTGAACTCAAAACACCACCGGAAATGCAGGTGTAAACTGCCAGTCATTCAAACAACTGAGTAACAATTTTGCCAAAAAACGGAATCATTTCTGGGTATTATGGGATAGTTAAAATTGTTACGCCAGCAGTGAAAATTACGTCGTGCCCGTTAAAAACGTGCCGGTATATACAATTCCTGCAAGACGGGTTTTCCCAGAAAAGTTATGGCACTAACCGGGATAGAAACGACTGAATAAAAATTTATGGATCATATTAATTTTGAACGCTGAAGGAGCAATATATCATCCGTGGTAAGTTTTTCACCGGCACGGAAGTTCTTGAAGAGACTTTCTGCCTCTTTTCGCACCGCCTTTTGTTCTTTTGTAACCTTGACTTTCTTTGTTTTCTTGCGCAGGCCGGAAATTACCTTGTCATAATCACGGAGTTCTTTCTGGCAGGCAATAAAAAATTTATGTTCAGAATCTGCAGATTCCTGAGCCTCGACAAAACTCTTATGGGCTGCATCGGCTGCCTCACGCGATTTGTCTGCTTTCCGGTATGACTCGACCATGAGATCGTGATGCTTCTGGGCAAGTTCAGCGAACTCGGTCACTTTTGCGTGAAGATCGGATGCAAGTTTCCGAAAGTCCCGGGCTTCGGTAATCTTTGTCCGCATCTCCTTATTCTGTTCAAGCTCTGCTTCCTGCTCACGCACCTGGGCCATCATCTGCTTGATCTTCTCAATCAGCTCACGCTCTTTATCAGTAGTGAAAACCTCAGTCTGCTGGCGGTACTCCATATATTCAATCTGTTTCTGGAGTTCCTTGATCCCCCGGTTCTTCAGCGTGCCATGCTCTTTTTTGAATCCTTCAATCTCTTCAAAAAGAACATTTGCCTTGTCATTTAATTCGTTACGCTGCGCTTTTAAGTCAAGGACATCCTGATTGTATTTATCACGGAGATCTTTGTTTTTTTGTGCGTCTTCCACAAACTCGCGGGTCTGATTGTTGAGGGTGTTCCGCTCGCGTGCAAACTTACTTGCCGAGGCATTCAGTTCGTTACGGCGGTTTTTGTGTTCTTCAGATTCTGCGAGAATTTTCTTTCTTTTTTCCATCAGGTCATTCAACATGCGATACAACTCCCCATCGATTCCCAGGCATAGGAGGCAGATATAATGTGATTGACGCAATATTTTTTAAAAAGAGGGAAAGTCTTGAGCCTGCCTTCTCTGTCACATGACAACTCTGCATACAGGATGCAGGACGGGAAACATCTGAAAAAGATTTCAGCGCAGAATTAAGATAAGACCCCGGAATGAAGTCTTTGTTCAATATGCTGTTCATGATGTTCAACTCCCGATACCAGGACGCACCGGAATTCCCTGATGCCGTCCTCACCCTCCCTGCGAAGGATTGGTCGAATGTACTATATTTTAAAGGTGTCGAGGATTATTAAGCATTTCGCCGTAAATACAAGCGAATTGATCCTGGAATGACACGCTCACATGGATGGTTTTAGTCATCGTATCATCAATAAACGCTGCAAAAAGGGTTTGTTTTCTGGAGTGCCCTTGACTCCATCCTCATTAATCCGCCTTTTATTAACTCCATTCTCATCGGGTCCGGATAAACCCGCTACATGATGTTGATGGATAGTTCTTGTTTGAAACGTTCAGACAATCTGATTGGTATGCCTTGTCTGGCAGTTAACCGACCCACTCAATCGGACCGCCACCGCTGGGCTGGTCCTTGCTGGTCCGCCTGTTCTGGGGCATTTCGACTGCCTTTGGGTTCGAGCGCTTGTTTTCTATATCTGCAATCATGGTTTTATAGGACTGACGTGTTCCGAGGATCTGCGCGCTTTTGACACCGGTCATGATGGCGAGTACACGGATCTTACCTTCCATATCACTCCTGACACGAGCACCCCAGATTACATCAGCATGAGGATCAAGCTCATAGGTTAATGATGTCGCAACCTCTTCTGCATCCTGCAGAGTCAG
>CABMIA010000130.1 GCA_902386085.1 uncultured archaeon | reverse complement strand
GGGTAATAATACCAGCGGTTTGCATCACTGATCCTCCCCTGCTGGACAGGAGTTCCAAACGGGAGCGACCGGGAAGCGCGGGCAGGATCTATCTGATACCATGCAATTTCGGTTTTCGGGTTCCCGGAATTGTTAACAGTATGAGCAGTCCATAAGGATCCATTCCGGAGAACAGCATTCAAAAGACGCTGGTCATTTGTCTCGATACCGTTTGCATTCCCTTTTTGTGGGGCATTTGCAAGACCAAAATTTTGATTTTCATAATAAAAATTTAATGCAATATCACCCATGCGGTTCCATGTCGGGATACCACCCGGGAAAGTGATGTTATTAAGTGCTAAACATGGTAATATAGGGTCCGGACAGGTATAATTTTCGTGGACAAAATATTCAGTTGAAGATGAACCGAACACATGGGCTGGTTGCATTGTAAAACCGGAACCCGTGGGGTTTCTAAACTCGGTCACTGTGATGCCGGGATTTCCGTTCAATAATTGGGTTTTATTGACTACCCACACCTTGCTGTACTGGGAGATGCCAGGAACGGTGAACATGTTCGAAGTGATATACACATAATTCGCGTCAACGCCAAGACCCGGGAAGTCGGCCCAGAGGCCGGTCCCATTGTTTGCATCCACAGCCCATTTAGACCAGGTTCCGGTCGGGTCTGAAGTATTTGATACTGCAATCATAAGCCATGAATTCGTCGATAAAGCCCCTCCTAAACTCACCATAATGAAACGCCCGCTATGCTGGTCATAAAGAGCCCTGGGGTCAAATGGGGCGGGCTTGCTCAAGGATTGCCAGAAGGCAGCCAGAGACACTGAATTAATAAGTGCGCCTGTGTTCTTGTCAAAAATACCCACTTCGCTATTAAGGGTTTCCAGCAGGTACGATGGACCCACAGCACCCATTGTATCCGGTGGAATAACCTGGCTATTATCAGATAGCCCTGTGAAGTCGATGCCGAGAACAGGAGCGAGTGATGAAGGGAATACACTTTGTACGGCGTTCCGGGGCATAAGCGGCGCTCCTCCGGTCACTTTTTTAGATGACGGCCCCCTGCGGAAAGGAATGACCCTTTGGTTCTGGACTTGTACTGGTTTCTTCGATTCGCGAGCTATAATTTCCCGGATAGATTCTTTTGCGAATGGCACTGCCGAAGTATAGGTTATACCTGTTTCAGACGAAATGTTACTGGTTCGCGTGACGGGAGAAGAACCAGCTTCCGCTCCCCAGGTCGCAGATAGTAGTATGATTACAAGCACTGTTATTCCGAAAACTGTTCTGAGGGTACGCCCACTGTAAATATAATCCATAGCCATTTTTTTCACCTATCCGATATCGACATTTCATATCATGTTTTGATCTGATTTTTCAAGAAAAGCATCTTTTTTCTATTTTTTATTTAAATTCCGAATAAGCAGTCCTCCGCTTAATCTTAAGAATAGAAAATTCAAAATGTTCCTTTAAATATTCCACAATTTTCTTCCCTTTCAAATTTCATCACTCCTATTTTACTTAAATACAGTCCACTCAATGTCAATAAGTAAACATTCATTTGGTATTTTCCTATATAAATATATTCTGTCTAAAAATTTTAATTAATTAATCATCCAAAAATCCTCTTTATTTTTTTACAAATCTTTCAAATAATAGTCCTTCGGCATTCATAATTTGTCTCATCACGGAAGTCATTAGAAAAAAATGGACAGCTTGTAATAAAAAATGATATAGATAAATTAGCATTACTTGTGTTTCGGAAAAAGCCTATTTCATTCCCTAAAACGTTGAAATTAATTAATAAAGATTAAAAAATATATAATTAATTGGATATTAAAATAATATCCAATTAATTTACAGCAACTTATCTTATCCGTTGATTGCTTCAGGGTTACCTTGGATTATACCTCCCAAACCTTGCCAGCCGCTCCAGGCAGTCCCGTTCCAGCTCTGGGTCCATACACTATTATCCGCACCATGTGCAAATAAATATGTATTACTTAACACTGAGGTTGAGTCCGGACTTGCAGTTGTGATTCCTCCCAGACCCTGCCACCCGCCCCAGACTGTGCCGTTCGATTTCTGAGTCCATATGCTGTTGTCCGTGCCACGTACGAAGATGGTTATGTTACTGCCTGAGGATGTTGAAGAGACATCCGATGCAACAATACCTCCCAAGCCGGCCCAGCCGCTCCAGGCGATACCGTTCCAGTTATCAGTCCATACACTTCCATCGATACCACGTGCAAAGATAGCTATGTTACTGCCCGAGGATGTTGAAGAGACATCTGAGTTAAAAATGCCTCCCAAACTCTGCCATCCGCTCCAGACTGCGCCGTTCCGGTTCTGGGTCCATATTGCTCCATTTGCACCACGTGCAAATAAGTATGTCCCGCTTGCGGATGTGACCGAGTCAGGATCAGAAATCATCCCTACAGTTCCTGCCAGACTCTGCCATCCGCTCCAGGCTGCGCCGTTCCAGTTATTGGTCCATATCGCATTATTTGCATCACGTGCGAAGATGGTCATGGTGCTGCCCGATGATGTTGCAGAAACATCCGAGGTAAAAATACCTCCCAGATTCTGCCATCCGCTCCAGACTGCGCCGGTCCTGGTCTGGGTCCATACTGCATTATCTGCACCGCGTACAAATGCTGTCAGGTTCCCGGAAGGCGTAATTGCAGCCGTGTTAGACGACCCGGAATCTGCTGTCATGTTCGGATAGCCTACGGTTGGAGCTGCGTACTTTGTGGTGTCACCTACAACATTTGTGGCATTCACCCTGTAGTAATACGTCGTTCCCAGTGTGACAGTCGGATCGGTGTATGTCGCCAGAACGCCCTTTGCAGGTCCTGTTATGGACGCAGGCATTGCTATGGTGGTCCACGGGCCTGTAGTTGCATTAGCTCTCTGGATGTTCCAGTTGGTTTCATCCGTGGAGTTGTCTGTCCATGTCAACAGTGCATTTCCATTAGATGTGGTGGCTACCAGGCTGAGAGGTACTCTCGGTGTAACTACAAATGCAATCGGCCGCATCATAATATTCTCTTCATGGCCAAGGATGTGGCAATGCCACAAATATTCCCATCCGTAGTTGACCTCATGGTTGATGACAGTAGCAGGGTTGCCGAATGGATCCTGGTTGTTGAACTGATTAGGCATCGCAACTCCCAGTGGAGCGGTCACGTCCAGAGGACGGATGCTGTTGGGAAGGTCCCATGGGATATTGGGCTTGATCGGCCGCAATGCAACGAAAGCATCTTCAAGAGGATTCAAAATAACCGTATCCTTCCAGCCGATCTCGTTGTCGTTTGGCGGCCTGATGCTGCCGTCCCAGCCAACACGGTCGATCAACTGCACGTTGAACATGTGCCAGTGTATGGCATGAGTATCAACACCATTATGCGTGATCTTCCATACCTGCGTCCCGTCAGCCATTGTTCCTATGGGAGCCGCAGCAACAGAGTTCTGTATAATCTCTGTAGGCGGGTCGACATCATAGGCCGGGATAGTGGTCTGCGCCAGCGTGAGGTTGGGATTTCTCAACAAAAGCTCCTGGCCGAGCATTGCATTCATCCGCCCGTAGTCCATGTCAAAATCCTCGACTATGGATTTGGGCGTCAACTGCAAACTGACACTGGTAGTTGAGTTAGCCGGGGTGAAGTTAGCGTAAATGTCCTGGATCCTTATGTAAGGATCGACTGGATAACTTGCACCGAAGGCTGTATTATAGCGGTACTCCGGGATAATCGGCTTATCCTGGGACTGGCCGTAGGCTGCAGGTAATGCTGACTGCAATGCTGCTATGTTATACGCAGGCGCAACACCGAGAGTGCTATTGACCTTGATCTGCATTAGCGTCCTGGTATTCGGACCGTAGCCGGGCAGCGTAGTTGATGCGCCGCCTGTTGCTGTATTATCCGGGTCGTTCGTGTAGTAGTCGTTCCGCAGGTCAAAAGCCGGCACCGGCGCAGGCGCATCGTTATAGAGGATCAGCGTGGAACCGGCAGGAACCGTGGAGAAGTCAACAACGACATCTGCCCGTTCAGCCGGACCGAGCCAGAGTGCTTTCTCAAGTACATTCCCGATAGTTATGCTCCTGGTGTTATGATCCCAGCCGACCGGCCTGTTCTGGATGAAAGCAACATTTGGCAGGAAACCGCCTTCAGTGCCAACCTGCCACATGGCCGGGCCGATCGAGGCCGGATTGGTGATTCCGCCTATTCTTCCGTCCAGTATGTCATATGAACCTCCGAACGCCCCTGTCCAGCTCGCCGGGAAGCTTGCTGCTCCCGCAGCGGCAGGCACCATTGAGACCTCTGTACAGAGGTTCTGGTTCGGTACTGCTGCTCCCCTGCATTCTGTAGGAACTGCATAACCGCTGCCTCCGCTGGTTAGCGTGATGCCGGTAACAACTGTCGACACTGCTGCTGTGGCAGCGGCGCCTATGCCACCGCCTCCTACGAAGGAAACTGTAGGAGCAGTACTAAAGCCGGTACCTCCGCTCACAAGCGTGACAAGAGAGACGCTACCCGTTGCATTTATTGATGCCACGGCAAATGCGCCACTGCCATTGCCGCCTACGATGCTGACCGCAGGAGCTGAAGTATAACCAATGCCTCCGCTCGTAACCGTGATGCTTACTATACTTCCCGATATTGTGGCTGTGGCCGCTGCGCCTGAGCCGCTTGGGCTATGTCCCGGCGCATCAAAGATGCTTACAGTCGGCGGAGACGTATAGCCGCTGCCCCCGCTCCCGATCGTGATGCCGGTAATAGCGCCAGTCGCACTTACGACCGGTGTTGCCTGGGCGCCGCTGCCTCCTCCGCCACCTGAGAATGTTACAAAAGGACCTGCTGTCCAGGCAT
>CABMIA010000129.1 GCA_902386085.1 uncultured archaeon | reverse complement strand
TAAATGCAGATGAGGGCGAATATCAGAGATTGTTCATGCATGCGACTGTCATACAGGGTTTTTTCTCCGGGATAATCGCAGGCCAGATGATGGGTGAGAACGTATATGATGGGCTGAAACATTCGGCTTTTATGATCGCTATTGCGTATATTTTCTTTGTATGGTTCATATAGGTGGCATTAAAAATGAGAAAAATAAAAAGTGTTCTGGCAGATAACAAAGGCGTCTCTGAAATAATAGGCGCCCTTCTAATACTTCTGATTTTGGTCACATTTTTGGGGATTTTACAATCTCAGTTCGTCCCCGCATGGAACAAAGAAATAGAGGCGAGCCATTTTAATACTGTTCTTGATGATGTCCTCAATATAAAACAGGTTTTGCTGGATACAGCAGTTTATGATGTTCCAAGGACAATAGTATTTCATGCATCTCTCGACTATCCAGCCAGGATGTTCCTTACTAATCCATTAAAACCCTCAGCTACAATAACAACATATAATGATAAACAAATAAATATTATATATAATGGTGGTACAAATGAAAACATAACCTCCTGTACAATCAAGATCAAAGAGAACTACAACTATTTCTCAGCGCCAGCGCTCATAATAGAGCATGGTATGATAATTGGGGATACTGGTGCGATTAACTATATTGTTGATGATCCTCTTCTGAATAAGAACAATATAGATTTGCTGATAGTAAATTGTAGTAACACATCCCTTGGTACAACTTCCTCGACAAGTTTCCATCTTTACCCTGTTTTGTCGAATGAGATCCCAGTCGATAGTGCATCCATCTCTTTCAAACCAGATTATCCGGCATTATGGAGCACATATCTTGCCTCAATCCAGGCAAACTGGACAATGTCTGGAAACATTATTACAATGAACTACAACAGTTCAACTAAAATAAGAATACTCGGCACCAGTATCAATACACCTTCCACTCTCGATTTGCTCTCCACATCTACACCAACACTCACACCTACTCCGCATCCAACAGATTTTGATGAGCACGACCATTAAAATTAATGTATTATTAAAATTAATATGTCATTTTTAGAAAAAGTAGCTTCTAAATCATCTTCAAATTCAATCAAGCAATTAATGGGCTCGATTAAATCAACACTTTTAATCCATGCAGGAACACTCTAAATTAAGCTTCTTAATGGGAGTGGAAATAACACTACGCCCTTTTAACGTTTTCTTTTCTTTTTCAGGATTGGTAGGTACTATTATTTTCTTAATATCTGTTTTGAAAATGTAAGCAGGGTAGTAATCATCGAACAAAGGTTCAAACCAAATTCCATCATCGTCGCTATCTTTTATGTATCCTGCGTAAGTAGAACCTGTTGTGGTTTGCACTCTGACAAGATTTTGCCTTTGTTTTTTTTCATATTCATCAATAAGCTTTGGATTACTAATTAAAGATTTTATTATTCGATCCATCAAAAATCACCAGATGCGTTCCTTTTTTTTCTTCCTTAAGGCCACTGATTTGATTTTGCAAGTTCCAATACCATCTCTAACTTTGATTCATGACAATCCTCACGTAAACTAACCATACATTCAGGCAATTCAAAATGTTCAGAAGTGATTATTTTTGAACCACAATTTACATTAGCATTTCTTATACATTTCATTGTAAGCTCACCTCTTGGGAATTATCAAACATTCAATTTAAATATTCTTTACACAACTGAATATTGCATGTTGCTACAAATTTTAGCAACTCGGAAATCAGGTGGCTGTTTACTGCTTGAACATTAATTATAAGGACCCTACCCATAGCATCTGAAGTACCCGCTCATAAAAGAAAAAGAAGATACATATCCATTCATCCTTTGACTTGGAGATATGTCAACAGCCTGAAGAAAGCCCTTATATCGCATTTATGAAGATTGATTTTAACAAAAAGATAGTATGAAATTAAGCCACTGAAGCCTTTCCTCAATTCCCATAAAAGGAGTGGGGATTTAGGGAGGCTACCCACTCCACTCCTAGGCTGAGGAAACCTACCATATCCACATGTAATTATAATCCATTTGCTATAAATATTTATCCATATAAATAATACTCCAACTTATGATTATCATAACCCCTTTATTTCGACTTGAATATATACAAACATGTAGATTATATACATTTAGATGACGAACAACTTATTAAAAATAGAAATTTATACAATAAGTTTTAAATATGTCATTAAATTTCATAGAAGGAGTGATTAAAAATCATAGATACTCTTGATAACAGTAACTAAAATTATTTATATATTTAGTTTATATATATGATGCAACCAATACATATGTTGATATCGTTACTGGAGATAGCCCCGCTGCGAAATTATCGTTTGGTCAGAAATACGATATCAAAATAATTATCGATCCATTCGAGACTGTAGTACTTGACGCTGTTGTGGAGGTCAGATAAATTACAAATTGGTCAAAGTACTCATAATATGTTTTTCCAAAAAACTGAAAGAGTCGCAAAAATTAAAGGGAGGATTCAATCCATGTTCATGTGTAGTACAATCCCCTCTTGTGAAAAATAATGTCAATAGAAATGAAGTCGTTGTGCATATAATAAAGAGACATATGGTATTCGAACGGCGTTACAAACTGATCAGCAAAACAAGCAGATTAAAACACATCACAATCCTGGCTATTGCATGTCTGCTGCTTTTGATCCCGATTCTTGCAATCATGAGCAAAGCATCAATCAATGAACAGCCTGATTTTACAGATGTAAAATTATGGAACTATGATGTTGTCAAAAGGGCGAATTATGATTACTTCTGGACTGCCGCGAATCCATCCATGTACGTTACGCCAAATAATCCAATAATTCAATATTATGCAAACAATACCGACGAGGTACAAATGGATTACAAGCCAGATTATATAGATTATTGGCAAAACCCTGATTATACTCTAAAAATAATGCAAGGGGATTGTGAAGACCAAAGCCTTGTCTGGGTTAGTATTCATAGGGCGGAGGGGCATAAAGCAATTGCCGTGGGTGGATACCTATACTTTGATGACGGCACCTTTGTAAGAGATATTTGGTATGAGTATGTGAACGGCAGCGTTCACCAAACAAAATTCGTAGCACCAATTACAGAAGTGAGTAAATTTTCTTTTAAACCGCTATTTATGTTTAATGATCAGATGAGCCTCAGGGATTATGATCCAAACTGGATGTTGCAATAATAAATATATTTCATAATTTTATTAAGCGCGCGCTCCGCGCGTGATTGAGCTCTATGCCGCTTGCGCTGCTAAGCGCCTCGCTGCGCTTGAAGAGTCGTTGGTACTAATCGTATACATTTCAGTCATGTATATAATAATTATGAGCATAAGATATATATATCATTAACATAGTTATTCTTATTAATGATCACAAATAATTCCATATCAAGGTATATTGACATTACTACAAATCTTGTTTTGCCTTACCATATTTGTGTTAACTCGAAAACAGGATGTACTATTCAGTATATGGAGAGCAAGTGAGATTTTTCATCCATAAATAATTTAATTTCATATATATGCGTGATAAACACCCAATTCACACCACACTCAACACAGACGCCATGAGAGTACTTGAAAGGTATGAAAAGGAATTCGGCGCCATGAACACGGTGATTGAACGCGCCCTTATGGGAATGGATAAACTCCGTTTTAGAGAAAAAATAGATGCCCAAAGTATAAATAGAATAATCAAGAGGGTAAAGACCGGTATTCCTGGATTTGATGAACTCATCGAAGGGGGTATACCGGAAGGCTCTGTAGTTGTGTTAACCGGCCCACCTGGTACAGGTAAAACCACGTTTTCAATGCAGTTCTTAATGGATGGTTTGAAGAATAACGAACGATGTATTTTTTTTTCTTTTGAGGAAAAGGTAGAACAACTAATAAAATCATCACTTCGTTTTGGATGGGATATTGGAAGGTATATCGATAAAGGTTACCTGGAAGTGTTCGGGTTCACCATGCATTCAACCGAAGAGATAATTGAGATCCTTGACATATTCAAGCCAAATAGAGTTGTTTTTGATTCAATCAATATCTTTTCGGATCTAAAGGACTTAAGACGGTCCACGCAATGGAGAAATATTTTAAAGAAGATAAAGGAACTGAGAATTATATCCTTTGCTATTACTGAAAAAAGACGCGGGATTGAAATCAGAGAATTTGATGATTTTGATTTCATGAGCGATGGCATTCTTTTCTTTGATAAACGCCAATTGTATGAATTAGATAAGTATAAGACAATTTTTATTGAAATCCAGAAAATGCGAATGACCAAGATCAATGAAATGCCCCATCAATATATTTTTACTGAACACGGAATAGAACTCGTAGGCATGAGAAATCTGGCAAGAAAGATTGCATCTTCTTCTGTGAATCAGAAGCCTTTATCCGAACAGAGTAACCTGAGCTTATCTGCGTTTATCCATAGTTGATGCATTCAGGGCAAATCCTCATGCTCTCAATTTGAGATGGATGAATTTTTTGACCTTCTTGTATAAGAAGGTTCGGTAAATGCTGAAATATCATTTCCATCTCGATTTTTTGATTTTAAAAACCAAAATAGAACTCGTCACGATGCCCAATAATAAACCAATTAATGGAAAATTGATTAGACTCTCCGGAGTTTCTGGCTCACTGGCCATGTTTTCATTACTCTTTTCTTGCTGTTTCTGAGTTTCGGTGCTAAATGCAATGGGCTTAATCCCATTAGAGTAAACATTTGATTTATTACCAGTTATGACGAATGGCGAAAAACTATTGGCACTGGCCTTATAATAAAGATATGCATCATTTTCGCTGATTTTTTGTGTTGGCATTGATTGCCATGAACCATCGTAATGCATCATGTTGATGGAATCCAGATCAATACTATTGTCTTCTATCCAAGATCTTTTTACCCTGAACGTTATTTCTCCTTTTTTTATTTTATCAGGTGTTGCAAACCCATAGGTGCCAACCCAGATGTGGATGTTCTTATATATGATGCCATCCGGGGAAGTTTTTACCAGGGAAGACGTGTTTCGAAGCACTTCCACAGCAACATTAATCTCGCCTGCATTTGTATTGCCTGTGATGTTAACGAAAACAACGGGGTTATCGATTTTTCTGAAAGAATAAGGGGTAGTGATGTCTTTATAGATGAAACGGTCGTATTTCTCCGTCATTTCAATATTTGTATAATTCTCGCCAGATGCGCCCCCGGCTCCGCCACCGCTCCCACTACTACTTAAAGTACTACTTCTGCCGCCGCCTGAACTGACTTCATCCTTTGGATTTCCGAACCTTGAGCCAATAGTATAGTTTATCATAAGCATGGCGGTGCTCTGGAAAGCGATGTAGTTATTATATTCGTCCCTTGCCTTGAGGAAAAATCCCGTGTTGGCATATTTTCTACCAGTATAACCCTGGACAAGTTCTGTGACATTAAAACCGTGATACCTGTTGTCGGGTAGAGCGCTGCCATTGAAGGTTATTGTCGCAAAAGGCACACTGCCCTGCCCCGCATTATTCTTATCAAACCAGTAGCCGCCCTGATTTCTCCACGGGATGCGGTTAGTCCTGTTGTTCCAGTTCACGTAGTTAGGGTTCCAATCCTGCGGCCTGTAAATCTCGACAATGGTACTGTTGTCCCTTGTGACATTAGGGAAATTCCAGAATAACGAAAGGGTGGCATTAGTAATCTTGTCTGTAGAGTTATACATGCTCAAGTCGAACCAGATCACATCCCTGTAACGACCAGCACCTGGAATTTGTCCAATGTCTATTAACGAGCTCCTTCCGTTGATAACATCAGGAAACGCTTCGTGCAGGCGGTACCCATTAGCACTTGCAATTGAAGTGATCGGAGCAGGAGTTAGGGAGGTTGGAATGGGAGTCGAGGATGGAATTGGTGTTGCGGTGGAGGTTGGTGTGGAAGTAGGGGATGGAATTGGAGTTGCTAAGGATGTTAGAATGGGAGTCGGAGATGGAATTGAAGGTGCTATAGGGATTGGAGAAGGAGTCGGAGATGGAGTTGGAGTTGCTAAAGGGGTTGGAGAGCGAGTCGGAGCTGCGGTGTGAGATGCAGTAGGGGTGG
>CABMIA010000128.1 GCA_902386085.1 uncultured archaeon | reverse complement strand
GGGGCTTGCAACCATGGATGAGCTTTCGGAGATAAGAGCGCTTGCTCTCAATATCTATTCGATCCTTATTGAATATCTGGATGAAAGGAACCTGCTGCTTCCGGATTTCAAGCTTGAGTTCGGAAGGCGTGATGGTAAGATAGTCCTGGCAGATGAAATCTCCTGCGATACCTGCCGTTTCTGGGACAGGACAACAGGCGAGTCGCTTGACAAGGACGTGTTCAGGTTTGATAAAGGGGATATCGTGGCTGCATACAGGGAAGTTGCAAAAAGGATCGTGCCGGCATAGCCATATAATCTTATAATTGCAGATCCCGAAGCGAAGTCAGTACTGTTTTCAGCCCTATCATGTCAACCAGTAATATACTGAGTCTCACCAGGACCGAGAAACCAAGTGCCATTGCCGAAGATACCCCGAACAATGAAAATATCAGAATAACACCCCCTTCCATCAATCCAAGACCTGCGGGCGATATTGGCACGAACATCAATATAGTTATCAGTGGATGAAGTAAAAAGAAAGCAAAAAATGAAAGCGGTATCCCCAGCGCTTTTCCAAGGTAATACCACTGTAACCCTGCAAAAACCCAGCTTATCATATACAGCATTAAAATAGCGTTAATGCTGCCTTTTATCTGGATGCTGCGTTCCTTAAAGAGTGAAAGGTTTTCTGTGAATTTCCCGAGAAATGGTAATTTCCGGATAAAAGTTGTTGATATGGTTTCATTCCGCCACGATATAATCAGCATCAGGACTCCGGCAATAAAGAGAAATGCAACTCCAATACCCGCCGGAATAAGTATATCCCGGCTGATACCGGGAAGCGTGGAAATAAATAATATGGCTGCAATGGCGCCTGCGACTTTAAGAATGAACTCAACGGCTTGCGGCGCAAAAATACAGGCCATCCCATCTGTTATCCGGCATCCGGCTTTTTTTTTCAGGATGGCAGGCGTTAGAAAATACCCGCTTCGTCCCGGAGTGACATCGCCCACGACCATTCCGCCAAGGTGTGAGATAAGTACGGTCGGAAATTTAATATTGTAGCCGATCCTGTTCAACAGGTACCCAAGGCGCGAGGCCAGAACTACGTTCATACAGAGATATGCCAGGCATGCCAGAATAAAATATGTGAAATCGGTTTCCCTGAGAACCGAAATTACTTCTTTTATATTGAGTTTATTTAAAATAAACGCAATAATGATTACGCCTATAACTACCTGGAGAAGAATCCTGGCCTTTTTCATTTCGAATCCATAATATACATTTCATGGTTAAATGTTTTCAGGCATTGTCCTGTAATCGACAGCATAATTTCTATGTATAATATCATTTAGAATAACAGTTAAATCATCGATAAATATAAAAAACAATTCCAGCATGCTTAAATGCATGCTGGGATCAGTAATTAAATATCGAAATACTGGTAGAACTCGTATGGAGTAGGCCTTATCGAGTTTTGCTTGTATTCCTCTGATTTCAGTTCTATCCACATATCGATTGCATCCCCTGGGAATACCGGCTCAAGGAACTTCCTGTCAGATTCCAGTTCTGCAAGCGCCTCCTTGAGAGACCCCGGGCATTCCTTGATCCCCATATCGCGCCTCCTTTCTGGCGTGAGGTGATAGATGTTCTCATCGCACGGGTCTCCGGGATCGGTCTTTCTCTTAATGCCGTCAAGTCCTTCGGAGGTGAGCGCGGCGAAGGCAAAGTACGTGTTGCAACTGGTATCAGGCGGCCTGAACTCGATTCTCTTTGGGGCTTCCTTGCCTTTCTCATAGACCGGTACTCTTACACTTGCCGACCTGTTGCGTTTGCTCCATGCGATATAGACAGGCGCTTCATAGCCGGGCACAAGCCTCTTGTACGAGTTTGTGGTTGGCGAAGTGATGGCACAGAGAGCCCTTGAATGTTCCATAAGCCCGCCGATATAATAGCGGCAGGTCTGTGATATTTCAGCGTACTCATCGTCAGGGTCATAGAAAGTATTGCGTAAAGAACCGTTTTTATTTTTCCAGAGCGACTGGTGTATATGCATCCCTGAAGCGTTATCGCCGAATATCGGCTTGGGCATGAATGTGGCTACCATTTTCATATTATACGCCACGTTCTTGACCACGTTCTTGTATGACAGCACATTGTCGGCCATCTTCGTGAGCGTATCGTATTTCATGTCGATCTCGCATTGTCCGGCTGTGGCTACTTCATGGTGGTGCGCGTCGCACACGATGCCGAAGTAGTCATAGAGCTGTCCTGTCACTTCGCTCCTGTACTCCTGGAGTGTATCCTGGGGCGGTGCGGGGTAGTAGCCTTCCTTGAAACGAATAGGATGGTTAATGCCGCTTGTTTGCGACCATGGCGCTTCTTTTGATTCTATCTGGTATCCTGTGCCAGACCAGGCATCGCGTGCTGTTGAATAGCTGGGCAGCAGCCTGACAGAGTCAAACACAAAGAACTCAAGTTCAGGTCCCCAATATGATACATCGAACCCGGCTTTTTTCACAGCCTCTTCCGCCCGTTGTGCTATGTGCCTGGGGTCACGTGTAAAGCGCGGTCCTCCGAAGGCATCATAAAGATCGCATATCAGGCGCAGCGTCCTGTGCGGCGTATTATCTGTCCACGGCAGGATGGCGCAGGTACTGGGATCCGGGAACATCCTCATGTCAGACTCGAAGATCGACTTAAATCCTTTGATCGAAGACCCGTCGAGCTTTCCAATGCCGTCCGTGAAATCCTCCACTCTCAGGGTATATGATGGGATTGTGATATGCTGGATATAACCCGGGATATCCATGAACTGCAGGTCTACCCATTTCACATTTCTTTCTTTTATGAATTCCAGAAGTTTTTCAGGTGTTGATGTTGCCATTATCCTTTCTCCTATGAAATTATGGTCTCAGCATAGCCTTATTTGACTTGATTCAACTAAATGAATCAACTCGTTTACAATGTTTTCCCAACTTGAGAGACAACTCAAATAGAGGATATGAGAGACCGACCATAGGTTACCGTTTGGCGACTTAAATAATTTTCTATAACAACCGACAAAAATAACTGACAAAAATCTTACTTGTACCAATACGGGATAGAATCAACTTATAAACGCAAAAAATAGAGATG
The DNA here is from genome assembly GCA_902386085.1 of uncultured archaeon. GTDB lineage: Archaea > Halobacteriota > Methanosarcinia > Methanosarcinales > Methanoperedenaceae > Methanoperedens. Next base: position 3,583 of record CABMIA010000128.1, on the reverse strand, counting down.
AAAGGACAAGGTCACTGAAAAATACGACATTCCATCTTATCAATCATTTATCCGGAATTTCGGCAAGTTTCAGCCCTAATAAACCCATTATCGTGACAAAAACAAGAAGTGCAATGGTATAACCATAACCCGGTGAAGCCGGCAAAATAAGCTTTGATACGGTAATTAAAGCAATCAATATAATTACGGATGCAACTGATGCAAATATCTCAAGATTCATTTTTTCCATAACAGGCTATACTCCAGGGCTATGATATATCAATATTGTTATTTCCCACCTACAATACTACAAGTTTCGCATCTATTATCCCCTCTACCGACCTGATCTCATCCAGTATCCCGCCATCCACATCGCTATCAATGTTAAGCACCATAATAGCCTCGCCGCCAGCAGTTATCCTGCCGACCTGCATTCCTGCGATATTGATGTTATTCCTTCCCAGGATCATGCAGCAGGGGCCAATGATATTTGGATGATCCTCGATCCTTGTCACGATCATGTAGCCTGAGGGAACGACGTCTATCCTGTATTCATCTATCTGCACTATCCGCGGCTCTTTCCCGATGACTGTGCCGCTGACCACTTTCTCCTCGCCTTTCCTGGTTAATTTTATTGATATCTGGCTCGGGTAACCTGCCGCGGTTTTCGATTTGCTTTCGATTACCTTGATCTTACGGTCTTTTGCAATGCTGGGGGCATTCACATAATTCACGCCTGCGCCAAGTACGGGTTCAAGCAGCCCTTTCAATACTGCAAGCGTCACCGGCGCCACGTTCTGCTCCGAGATTTCCCCGCAGTAGGATATTTCAACTTTCTCGAAATTGCTTCCTATAAGCTGCATACAGAGTTTTCCCATTTTTTCTGCAAGCGGGAAATACGGCTCAAGGATCTGCATGACCTCGGCTTTCACATATGGCATGTTGATAGCATTCTTTACAGGGAGACCCTTCAGTGCATTGACTATCTGCTCGGCTACAGAAACAGCCACGTTGATCTGCGCCTCCTCTGTCGATGCCCCAAGATGCGGGGTGACCACGATATTGTCCAGTGTGAGAAGCAGGCTTTCAAAAGGCGGTTCTTTAATAAAAACATCGATTCCGGCAGCGCTGACTATGCCGTCTTTGACTGCTTTTGCAAGAGCCTCTTCATTAATGATGCCTCCCCTTGCACAGTTAATGACGCGCGCGCCTTTTTTCATCACAGCGAATTCCTTGCTGCCGATAAGGTCTTTAGTCTCTTTCGTGAGCGGAGTATGCACTGTAATGTAATCCGCTCGTTTGACTATATCTTCAACTGTCGTAAGTTCCACACCGAGATCCTTTGCCCTTTCAGGCGATATGAATGGGTCGTACGCAAGGATTTTCATCTCCATTCCGAGCGCCCTCTTTGCCACTTCAGAACCGATCCTCCCGAGTCCCACGACGCCCAGCGTCTTGTCCCTTACCTCGACCCCCATGAACTTCTTCCTCTCCCATTTCTTATTTTTAAGCGACGCATTGGCCTGGGGTATGTTCCTTGAGATCGCCATCATCATTGCTATCGTGTGTTCGGCTGCGGATATCGTATTGCCCTCGGGCGCATTGACCACTATAATCCCGCGCTCAGTGGCCGCATTCACATCGATATTATCCACGCCTACGCCCGCGCGGCCGATAATCCTGAGCTTTTTGCCCGCATTTATGACATCTTTTGTGACCTGGGTCTCGGAGCGGACAATGAGAGCTTCGTAATTCCCTATCTTCTTTATCAGGTCCTGGGGATCAAGACCCGTCGATATATCAACATCAAATTCTCTCTTCAATATCTCAATACCCTGTTCGGCTACGGGGTCGCTTACAAGTACTTTCACTATTATCACCAGATGAAGTCGTTTAATAGGATTACAAGCATTTCAGCTTTTCGTTTAAGGTTGTCGTCAGTTGTCGTCAATATCTTTTATATAGTCAAAAAACACTTTAGCCTTTGGAAGGCGACTCTCTATAGTTCTTTCAAAACGCTTTGCCGAGGTAGCCAAGCGGCCTACGGCGCTGGTCTTGAAAACCAGTTGTGCTACGCACAGCAGGAGTTCAAATCTCCTCCTCGGCGTTCTGATTTTTCTTTAGCTCACAGGGAATCTGTCATAGGAAAGGACTATACCCAAGAGTTTGATAAGTTCTTTAAGATTCAAAGAACCTCCTCCGTTATACGCGGATACAGGCGACCATGAAAATCTACCAAAGAGTTTATTAAATATAGGTACCTATAGCATCATATATGACATCTACCACAACTGTATGTTTAGACCCAAAAGTAAAGGATAAACTTACTTCTCTAAAACGTCATTCTCGCGAATCGTATAGTTCAGTCATAGAAAGATTGACAAATCTGGCAATAGATGAAGAACCACTCAGCGATGAGGCGATAAAGGGTATAGAAGAAGATCTTGAAGACATAAAACACGGACGGCTGCATTCCGAAGAAGAGATTATGAAAGAATTTGACCTGAAATGAGCTATAAGGTCGAATATACTTCAAAAGCAAGAAAGGATCTCAAAAGGTTACCTCTAGAAATTGCGCAGAGCATAATTCGATCGATCAATAGCATAAAAGATGATCCTTATCTTCATGTAAAAAAGATAAAAGGGACACAAAAGAATCCTCTATACACTCACCGTGTTGGTGAATACCGGGCTATTCTTTACATACAAAATGAGCGTCTGCTGATCCTGGTGATAGAAGCAGGTCACAGGAAAACGATCTACCGGAATTATTGAGAATATAAGAACATTGGATTCTATAGGGATAAGAAATTGAATGAATTCCAGGCAAATGGTGGTATGGACGACATAAATGCCAGATATAATGCAAAAACAGAAGGATATATGGATTGAGTTGTATCTTTAGGAAAGGTGAAAAGATGATACCAGACTATCAATCTATAATGCTGCCGCTTCTTAAACTGGTTTCTGATAAACAAGAATATAAATTCAGAGATATTATTGAAGTCCTTGCTAAACAATTCAAATTAACGGATGATGAACGAAAAGAGCTTTTGCCCAGTGGTCAACAGCCAACATTCGATAATCGAGTAGGTTGGGCTAAAACTTATCTTAAAAAAGCTGGTCTTCTTGACAACCCAAAACGTGCAACTATTGTAATCACACAACGCGGCTTAGATGTTTTAAACCAAAATCCACCAAATATCAACGTTCGTTTCCTGCGCCAATTCCAAGAATTTGTTGAATTTCAAACCACCAAACACGAGGCAACATTTGAGCCACAAGGGATCGAAGATATCAGTACACAAACTCCAGAAGAAATCCTCGGAAATGCATATCAAAAAATAAGGGCAGCCCTCGCTCAGGAACTTCTAAAAAAAGTCATTGAGTTACCTCCAGCTTTTTTCGAACGACTTGTCGTGGAGCTGATTGTTAAAATGGGTTATGGCGGTTCAATCAAAGATGCTGGAAAGGCAATTGGTAAAAGTGGGGATGAGGGCATTGATGGGACAATCAAGGAGGATAAACTCGGATTAGATACCATTTATATTCAAGCGAAACGATGGCAACCTGGAAATAATGTTGGAAGAAAAGAAATACAGAG
>CABMIA010000127.1 GCA_902386085.1 uncultured archaeon | reverse complement strand
ATGAACAGCCCTTCAAGGTCGTATTCACCCGTTTCTTCGATATCGCTTCGGTCGATGTGAACATGGTCAAGAAGGATTTCCTTGCCTGCTGAAAGCTTATCCAGGTCAAAACCCAGCGAAGCCACATTCTTTGTAAGTTCTTCACCCGTTTCCTCAAAAGACATGAAGACACCGGGTTCATTAAACTGGGTTGCGCCTCTCACGATAAATTCCAGGGCAAGCAGGGTCTTTCCGCATCCCGCGCTGCCGCAAACAAGTGTCGGTCTCCCTTTGGGCAATCCGCCGTACGTAATTTCATCCAGTCCGCGAATTCCTGTCTGGCACTTCTGGAGTTCGGGGAGCGATCCCCCTTCATTTATTACTTTTGTCATTGGCTCCATCTCCTGTTTGATAGCTCCTGCACCTTATTTTGTCATACTTATTAATTTTATTTACTATTTAAATGTTAACCTATAAGAAATTACCTAATTTTTAAGAAACGATCTCGCGGCATCAAGCGCGCTGCATGCCGCTCCCTCAAATGTGATAATCCTTCCCGACACGCTGCCGCCTTCGATCACCAACAAAACGGCGCCAGGCTCTGATAATCTCGGCGCTGTGGGGCTGCCGGGACAGACAAGGAGCACATCGGACTTTTCGATCACCGGACGATGTATGTGCCCGAAAACAAGAACATCAACACCCATTTCTTTTGCCATGTAAAACGCTCCCGTGTTATCATGAATCGAAAGGGCGGCTTCATGGATAATCCCGATTCTTATGCCTTCGACATTTATGACCTTCCTCTCAGGCAGCAGATTTTTCAGCGCCTGTTCATCCATGTTCCCGTGCACCGCCTCGATGCGGCACATAGCTGAAAGTTCATCATAAACGCCTTCTGATACAAAATCACCGGCATGAATCACCAGGTCAGCCGTCTTGAGTAATGCCATCAGAACATGCGGGAGGCTCTTTTCGATAGGAGTATCCTTTATATGCGTGTCCGCAATTGCTATTATCTTCATGCGTAGCCGTAATCCGTGTAGTTCATTTCTTTTTTTACATCTGTGAGGAACGTCTTATACACATTAACGGAAAAGTCGATCCACCCCTTGAAGTCGGAATTCAATTTCTTCCCGAACTCATCTTCCTTTTCTGTCCTGCTCTCTTCCCTGAGATGGCTGAATTCTTCAAGGTTTTTTTCAAGATACCAGTAAAGGGCGGTCTCTGCAAAAGGTTTCGGGATTAGCGGGGAAATGTAAGAGATCTTCTGCATGAGTTTTTTTTCTTTTTCAAGTTCTTCCTTTGTTATGCCGCTCCTTTCAATCGCACTGTTTAGCGTCTCATCGCTGATCTTTCGCTTTTCTTCAGGAGTGAATTTCCTTGCTTCTTTTCTCAGGTTTTCTTCGTATATCTCTTTCTGGAGCAGTTCATGTTCAAGCGTGTATCGCAGCATCGTTTCGCTTGCTTCCTTCAGGTACATCGTGTTGAAGGTTATTATCGAATACCATGAACCTATGTAGTACCGCCTGCTCATCGCGACCGCATAATCGAAAATATACGGCACCGGGACAAAGATGCTCTGTGAGAAAACCACTGCATCGGTCGAGAGCAGCAGGATATTCCCGGGCGCAAGTTTTTGCATAGACTCAAGCCCCTCTCTCCCGAACACGGATTCGGGCCGCCCAAGATACTGCTCGCTAAGGGTGATTATTCTTTTTATCTCATGAGGCTTTAGCTGGTTCAATACAAAAGCGATGTCCTTTGAAGCGGATTTTATCCATAGCGTGTATTCTTCTTCAAATTCCTCTTTGGAAAGCTGCTTTTGCATGGATGGTAATTCGCGGCCGAAAAATAAATAGTTAGTGCCTCCTAATTCTTTTCATTATCAATTCCCTTCCGTTAAAATAAAAGGTAGATTTAAGCACAGAACAGCCATAAATATAGATTATTTGGAGGACTCTCATTGGCACAAGCCCAGGCTTCTTTAAATTCCATATACACAGAAATAAAAAGGCTTAGACATGAAGTTGAGTTGATAAGAACCGCCCTTATTCCTGAAGAGAAGGTCAGCGATGAGGAGATGGTAGAGATTCTCGAAATAGATGCAAGGATGAGGCGTGGAGAAAGGGTCAGATTTGCTGATGCTCTTGCCGAATTGAATGTTTGAAATTTATCTGAGCAATACTGCCCTAAAGGCCTTAAAGGATCTTGATAAGCGAATAGCAGGGAAAGCAAAGGGAGCACTTCTCACATTGAAAACTTCCCCGCTACCGATAAAAGAGTATGACATTAAAAAGGTTGAAGGTGTGGAGGACATCTACCGCCTGAGAATCTCAAGAGACAGGATTGTTTATAGAATTGATTGGGATAAGAAGGAGATTAACGTTATAAAAATCGATAAAAGAAGTGAAAAAACATACCGTTTGTAGCAGATAAAATATCCTTCGATACTTCGGTACTCACTCAACTCTTTTCATAAAGGAAAAGAAAGGCAGATTGCCATATCATCATTACCACCAATATGTTGAAACAGTCTCATTTCAATGATGGAACCTCGTCCGCGCTTCCCTTATCAGATGCTCATTTTCAAGTTTTGAGCGGGTCTCCCTGAACAAAGACCTGATTCGCTCCTCATCGCACAGCGCCTCTTTTTCGCCGCATTCCCCCGACTTTCTTGCCTCCTCTGCAAGACGCAGCGCGCGGGTTTCAAGTGCTGGAAGTGACTCATTTAATGTATGCTCAAACCATGCGTCGTCCTTGTTGATCACACCCACGAACATGGAGGGCAGCACATCGCGTTCTATGGATTCAAGCCTTTTCTTTGCACTCACCATTGTTATCTAAAACTATGGTTTGTTTGCCAGGATATAAAGCTTCGGGCAATTAAAATAAATTTTTCAAATGTTTGGCGCGGCTTCAATCCTGGCAAATAGCATGGGAACTATAAAAGTGGAAGTCAATCCCAGCACTGCATAATTGAAAAAAATAAAATCCGGGAAAGCAAAGCTTGAAAACAGGTAAACCCCTCCCAGGACGATCACCCCCGCAAAAGCTCTTGTGAGCCTCTGCCTGTTATTCCTGGCGTCTTTGAACCTGATACGATCCTCCTCCAGGAGATAACCTACTCCCACGCTTGCCATCACGACCACGATTTCAATCCGTTCTTTTAAAAGGTCTTTCTGGAAAAACGATGTCACCGCCAGTATTCCTGGAAGAATGATCGCGACGGCGTATTTTAACCTGGGATCGAGCCTGTTGAATTTGTCAGTTAAACAGGAATCTGCTTTAAGCAGGACAAATGCGATCAGAAGGCCGATTAAAATCCCGCCCACAACGTCGCCAGCATAATGTACGCCCAGGTAAACCCTGGACAGCGAAACTGCTATGATCGCAACAGCACCGGCAGCGATGACCCGCTTATTTTTAACCCTTCCCCCCAGGTAACCCCAGAAACCGGAAGAAGCGAGCGCATGCCCGCTTGGGAAACCGAATCCGTTTTCGTATATTTTATGGAGGTATTCAGGCGGTCTTGGCAACCCGAAGAGCGATTTTATAAAAATTGCTGCGAAAGCGCAAAACAGCGTGACGTAAACCAGTCGTATCCCTGTCTTTTTATCAAAACACCAGAAAAGAAGCGATGCGAGCAGCATGAACCCTGGCTCGCTGATTAGTGTCGTTATAGCTAAAAACAGGAAATCTATGAAAGGGTTTCCGATACTCTGAAAATATATGTTGATATTTTCATTGAAGAGGAATTGTACCGGCCCTATCGTCATGTTTCAGGCAACCATAGAACCAAAACATAAAATAACTGCCTTAGAGGCAGCTATTTAAAAAAATTACGCCTTAACAACAGCCTTGGGCGAGCGCGCTATCTTCCGCCGCTTAGCGCCTGAAGAAGTGTAACGCTGATTGGGGCCCGGGCGCTTGTGCGTGAGTTCGGATTCCGGCACCAGTATTATCTGTCCTTTCCTGTGCTTTATCCTGCCCCATTTTGTTGTGCCTGTCTTTCCCATGTGATTTATTTCCTCCAATGATTTTGTTTGGCTTCACAATACTTCCATTTATTCAAATACCTTTCACCGTTTCAATCCTCTTCTTTATCATGTACATCTGCACTTTCTTGGCTTTTGCCTGTCGCAATACACTCTCAAGCCCCTGCCTTTCAAGAGGCTCGATCTTTATATACCCTCTGTCCGCTGCATCCTGGAAAAGCTCAAGACCGAGGCCGGTGCGTGCAAGTACCGTGGTATATCCTTCTTTTGACCCCACGCCTCCGAAAGAAAGGTCTGCCCTCTCTGCGGTCAGGTCGGTACAGACCATGCATGAACCGCTTCGGAATGTGTCCATGTCGCTCAGGGGAAATACATGTTCTGATCCGGCTTTGATCCAGAATTTCCCTTTCCTGATCTTCATTTCCTGTACAGTTGAGATCGGTAGCCCTTTATCTCCAAGGAACTTTTTCAGGCCTTCATAGTCAAACGTGTCCATACAAAAAAGTCCCAATTTCAATATATTCGCACGCATGAACATGTGCAACAACCCATAAGGAGAGTTCTGCATTTTATACACTGCATCGATGTTGCATGACGGCCCCACAAAGCCAATGGAACGTGAGCCCCTTTTTATGGCGCTCATCAGTGTTTCCATCGTCAGGGAATGGACATATATGGAGCCGGCGGAACGCAGTATGTCTTCCTCTGTCTGCGCCACTATCGGGGCGGGCTTCCACGGCTCTTCCTCACTTTTTACAGTCACGACCGCACTGTCTATCAATCCCTCTTCAAGCCCGTACAGAAGCATGGAAGTCACAACCCCGCCGTCCTGGCCTTTCACTCCGGGAAGGATGCTCTTTGCGGTAAAAACATCACGCACGTTCCCTATGAGGCTGGATTCGGTTGTTATGGTTCGGGGACACTGGTTGTAGCATACCCCACATGCGGTGCAAGGTCCTTTAAGTGTGGGTTTTCCTCCCACAACGGATAATACCTCGCAGCTTGCCACGCATGCTCCACAGAGGGTACATATTCCGGGGTCGATGATCTCACGTTTCAGCTTGCCAAATGATATCTTTTCTTTATCCTTTAAGGATCTTCTGACCCTGATCACGCTTTTATCAAGCTCATCGAATTTTTTTTTGCAGTTCTCCGAGCAAAAATAATATTCTTTGTTCTTGTAAACGGACTTGAACCCTGTATTTTCATCAACAGGTTTTTTGCAGATTGGGTCGATGGGCATTGGATGTTAATCAATTCCATAACCTTAAAATGTTTTCCATACTAAAACCAGTACCGAACCATAACAGAAAGTTTCTTAACTCGATAAAGATAATAATAATCCACATGATTCGCCAGCGATTCGTTCTGGATACCAGCGCCCTGACAGATACACAGACAAGAGAAATTGAAGGCGGCACTCTCTGCGTTGCCATGGGCGGCATCCTTGATATAATAGCAGATGCGAGATTGCATCTCGGGATAAGCTGTTACATCCCCTTTCCTTCGGTGTATAATGAGCTGCGGGATTTTGCGAAGAACAATGGCTGCGGGGAAGAAACCCTTGCAAAGATAGACACATGGCTCGTGAAAAAAACCCCTGACAGGTACGATGTGAAAATCCCCTCAAAAATATTCTATGATTATGTGGATTTCATGCGGGGCAGGATCAATAAAGGGATGGACGTTGCCGAAGAAGCGATATGGGAAGGTGCTACAGAGTGCCTTTTCCGGACAACGAAAGCAAAAACAAAACATGAGATCGAGCCTGAGATCCAGCGTAATGTCATAGGCGGGATAGTAAGCAAATTCAGGGATAAATACAGGAACGCGCTGCGATACGGTATTCTTGACAGCGCGCCTGATATTGATGTGCTCCTGCTTGCAAAAGAGCTTGACGCCGCCGTTGTTGCAAGCGATGTCGGCATACAGAAATGGGCCGAGCAGCTTGGTCTGCGTTTCGTGAATGCAAAATCCTTCCCTGCAATGATAAAAGAATACCTGAAGCGTACAAAGCCTGAGAAAGTAGCAAGCATGGTTTAGATATGGCATCAGTGTACGTTTATATCGCAGCGTTCGGTTTTTTCGTGATCATTTACCTGACATTGAGGGATATCCGCATCTTCCACCGCACGAAGATTGAATCATACAGGAAAGGTGCGCTGAAAGGTATGATCGCAGGCACCCTGGCGCTGATCGGCATGGGCGTAACCGCTGCGAGTCCGGAAAATCCTTCTATTGGCATGACAATTGTGTTCGTTGCAGTTTATATCAATGGGAAAGGGAAACGGGAGGACGTGTTCGGGGATGCGCCTCTGATTAAGAGGTTGCTCGGGGAGACAAAGGTCAGGAAGTAAGCGATAGATTTCGAATATGATTTATACTCAAAATCAAATTCTGCTACGATGAAACTTATCCGGCTACTCTTGCTTGTTTCAGTTGCCGCCGCTGCTGCCGGAGTAGAATCCACCCGCTGGTACACCTACGAGGAGGGCATCCTCGCCGCAGGCACACAGAATAAGCCCATGTTCCTTGATTTCTATGCCGACTGGTGCGGTCCGTGCATCGCCATGGAAGAGGGAACTTATCCTGACCCGCGCGTTGTCAGGGAGTTGTCGGATTTTGTTGCGATAAAGGTCGATACGCAGAAGAGGATCGATATCGAGAGCAAGTACGGAATTGCTTATTACCCCACGGTCATAATCCTGGATCCGGAAGGCAGGGAGATATCGAGGTATGTCGGCTACCTGGGACCTGAGGATATGGTGAATGAGATAAAGCAGGCCCGCGGGAAGTTGCCGAAGGAGACGGCGGGGTTTGAGGTGATGGTTACTGTATTGGTGTTCGTTTTGCTGTTAATTGTGAAAAAGAGATACTAACAAAAGAAGAGAGACTGTGGAGGCAAGGTACGATTTGTTTCTGGAATGTGAAGGAACGGGTTTTATGACAACCGAAAAAGATCCGGTTTCGTTAAGATTCAACGTCAGAACTTCTTCAAATTCCTCTTCATTGCCTCCACAAGCTGCGGCACATCAATCAGTTTCTCCGCAGCAACCACTTCTTCAGGTTTCGCCGCAGTGGAAGGATATTCCGGCACGGCCATGCAACAGGTCGCCGGTTTTGTCGAAGGCTCAAATGTGCCTATCTTTCTTGCGATATCGGTTATCTCAAGCTTATCAAGCCCGATGAGCGGATGATAGATCGGGTATTCCATGCCGTACATCTCTGCAAGCATGTTCAGCGAGGTCTGCGAAGCGACCTGGCCGAGCGATGAACCCGTGATAATCCCGTGCGCTTCCTCAAGCTTCAGGACTTCGGAAGCTATGCGGTACATCATCCTCCTGCACAGCACACAATTGAGCCTGTTATCGCAGTTGTTCAGGAAAGCCAGTAGATTCTCGCCGTGCGGCGCTTCGTAGATGGTGAATTTTTTCTGCGGGGACCATTTCTGGAGTGTATCTATGCACTGCATCGCCCTCTCGCGGGTTGTTTCGTCTGAAAAAGGCTCGTTGTTCAGGTACAGCGGCACTATCTCGCAGCCCCGTTTCATCATCAGCCAGGCTGCAACAGGCGAGTCGATACCGCCTGAGATCAGCGCCACCATCTTTCCCTGTGTCCCCATAGGCAGGCCTCCGACACCCTTTACGGATTCTGTGAAAACATACGCTTTTTTCTGCCTTAATTCCACGAAGATCTCTACATCCGGGTTATCAAGATCGACTCTGATATTTTTATTGATCTTCTGGAATACCGCATCCCCGCACGCAACTGCAATGTCCCGCGATGTAAATTCATGGTTACCTGCCCGCCGCGCCCTTATCGCAAAGGACTGGCCTTCCATGATAATAGCCTCTGCTGCTTCGGCGCAGAGTTCTGCGGTCGATTCCAGGGTCGGCTCGCAAGTATAGACCGGGCTTGCAGATACTACGCCAAACACTTTTGCTGCGCTTTTTGCTGCGCCGGGGTCATCTGAATGTATGAAGACCCTTCCCATCTCCTTGCTTATACCTGAGTAGGAACAATTGTCAGCGTTCAGCATTGATTTT
>CABMIA010000126.1 GCA_902386085.1 uncultured archaeon | reverse complement strand
TAATATATTAACATTGTAGCATAAACGAATGTCCGATACAGATCTATTCTGGTGCAGAAAGTGCAATACCCCGTTACTTGAAGATGCATGCGGCATTTGAAAAGAAAAGGGCTCAATGATTGAACTATCCCAGCCCGGCGATTTGAGATTCGCCTCGCCGCATGAAAAAGCTATAATCGATGAACTTGTCCTAAACTCTTTTGGGGCCAATCCGCTTCCAGGGAAACTCACCCTTCTCAATAAAATCCCCGGGGAAGATAAAACCGATGAAATAATCGTGGACGGCCTTCGCTTCGGGGTATTGAGATTCGATATGAAAGACCTGAGGTTCAAACTCGATCTGATGATAGAGGGAGCAAAGGCGCTTCTTGAATCGGGTATCCGGAAAAAGCTTGTTAAAATATCCTCGAAAGGTGGCCATCTCAGCGGGAAAACGATCGATGGAACTGAAATCATAGAGTGTTCTGACGACATCGGGAAAGGCGATACTGTTCTTGTCACCGATAGGAACCTTAGCGGGTTTGGCGTGTCGTACAGGGAAAGCAGCGAAATAAAAACCCGGGGACAATCTTTGAAGGTAAAGAAAATCGATTCCGGGAAGGCATTGTTCCTTCCAAAAACCCCATCGCGCGAAGAAATCATCCGCGCCAGCGCGCCTCACATGAAACGGCTGGTAAAGGACGCTGTGAACACGATCCGCGGCATAGCCAACCAGAAAGAATTCATGGCCTCACCTGTTTATGTTTCCTTCAGCGGGGGAAAGGACAGCCTTACCACGCTTGACCTTACCAGAAGCGCCGTGAAAACACCGATAAAAGTATTCTTTGCTAATACCGGGATTGAGTTCCCGGAAACGGTGGAGTTCGTGAGAAAGTTCTGCGCTGGAAATAAAATAGATTTAGTGGAGGTCAGGGCGGGAGAAGCTTTCCGGGAGAATCTTCCGAACTTCGGCCCGCCTGCAAAGGATTTCAGGTGGTGCTGCAAGGTCTGCAAACTCGCGCCCATTAATACGGTAATGGAAGAATGCACCCGTGGAGGGCGGAAGTGCCTCACCATCGACGGGAAAAGGAAATTTGAGTCTTTCGCGCGCGCGCAAATCGCCCCGAAAGAAGAGAATCCCTTCATCCCCGGGCAGGTGAGCGTGTTCCCGATCCGCAACTGGCGCGCGATCGAGGTATGGCTTTACATTTACTATCGCAAACTTGAGTACAATCCGCTGTACGACCTCGGTTTTGAGCGCGTCGGGTGCTGGTTATGCCCTGCAGAGCTAAGCGCTGAATATTACAGGTTCAAGGAACTGCATCCTGAGCTTTTTGCGCGATGGAATGAATACCTCCTGGCGTGGGCAGAGGAGCACGGTCTTTCGGACAAGTTCATAGAGCACGGTTTCTGGCGATGGAAAACGCTGCCTCCGAAGATGCGCCGCCTTGCAGAGGAACTTGGGATAAATACAGTATCGAAAGAAACAAAGGAAGACTTCGGCATTGTGGTAACGGGCGGCGTTTCGCCGTGCAGGACAGGCGGATTTACAATGGAAGGCAGGATTACAGGGCTTATGCTTTCCGAAGCGCTGAATATCGCTAATATGCTTGGAGAGAATGTATTCTCTGAAGACCTCGGCGTGCTGCTGATAAGAATAGATAAATCCAATGTCAAGATATTCTCATCAGGGCACGTTTCGGTCAATGCTCCCGGAAAGGAGGAGGCGCTGTCGCTTTTTGAGAATACCGCAAAGCAGTTGATCAGGGTGAAAAAGTGCACGAAATGCGGGGTGTGTTTGAAAGTGTGCCCGGTCAACGCTATTGTACTTGAACCGGGATTGAAGATACAGAAAGAGTGCATCCGATGCGGGAAATGCACTGTATCATGTGTTGTGGCGAAGTATTTCGACCGGCTTCTGCCCGGGTTCGGGTAAAATTGCTAAAAATAAAATGAAAAAAAGGTTCGGGAGGGTGGTCCCTCCCATGTTCCACTATTTCGTAGTTGCGGTGTCTGTGTTGGACGGTGCTGAATCGGCCGCCATGTTCGGGTAACCAACCCCAGGAGCGTACACCGTCGTGTCGCCAACAATATTGGTTGCCAGTATCCTGTAGTAATAGGTCGTATCACTTGCCCCCGTATTGTCGGTGTATCTCACCTTGGTGCCTTTTGTCGGACCTGTTGTGGACGGCACTGTTGCTATGGTTGCCCAATCGGATGCGCCTGTTTTTCTCTGGATAGTCCAGTCGGTCTCATCCGTAGAATTGTCCGTCCATGTTAACTTAATAACAGTTTTGTCTGTCCTTTGCGCTTTCAGATTGGAAGGAGCATTTGGTGTAACCACAAGTGACATCGGGCGCATTATCATAATCTCTTCATGACCAAGTATATGGCAGTGCCAGACGAACTCCTCACCGAAGTTGACCAGGTGGTTGGTAACGTTCGCGGTTTGACCAGATGGATCGATGTTTTGGAACTGCATCTTGGTGCCAAGCGGTGCAGTCACATCCAGAGGACGGATGTTGTTGGGAAGATCCCATGGGAGATCAGGCTTAATCGGACGAATCGCCACAACAGTGTCTTCCAGAGGATTCATTCGTAGTGTTTCTCTCCAGCCCAGCTCGTTGGGATCAGGCGGCTTTATCGCCCCGTCCAACTGCCCGATACGGTTAATCACCTGCACATTGAACATGTGCCAGTGCATGGGATGTGTGTCCACGCTGTTGGAGTATACTCTCCATATCTGGGTGCCGTCGGCTAGCGACCCGATTTGAGCCGCGGCATTCCCGTTCTTATATACCTCGGTCGGCGGATCCCAGTGGTTGTAGGGAATCGGACAGGCATCTGAGACATTCGGGCTCGTAGAATACGTACATGGGGTAGCAGGTAACGCCACACCAAGCGTGGTGTAGAGACCGCCATACATAGGATCAAAAGCATCGTTTATCGACTTCGGCTTCATGCCCAGCATGGTGCCATTGATGGTAATGCTGGTATCAGGGAATCCTACATAAGTATTGCCATTACCCGTATGGAATGCTGCATTGTAAGCCGACTCCGGCACGATGGGCTTGTCCTGGGACTGTGCATAGGCCTGGGGTTGTGCATTCGTCAGATTGGTCATGCTGAATGAAGCAAGACCACCGCCAACAGCTGCATTAACCCTGAATTGCATTAATGTCCTGATGTTAGGTCCATAGCCTGGTATCGTTGAAGGTGCGCCTCCGATTAAGGTATTGTCAGGACCGTCCGTGAAGTAGTCATAGCGCGGGTCGGCCCCGGTGATGGGTATAGGTGCATCACTGTAGAGGATCAACGTTGAGCCGTCCGGAATCCTGGAGAAGTCCACGATAACCTCGGCACGCTCTGCCGGATCCATGAAGAGTGCTTTCTCCCTGACATTCAGTACTCCAGGTACGGAGTTGTTGTAATCAAAGCCGACAGGTCTGTTGGGTATGACCACAGGCGCAGGCAGGATACCGCCTTCAGATTTGATCTGGATCATGTTCGTTGGGGGGATTGCTGCAGGGTCAGGCACGCCTCCAATCCTGCCATCCAGTATGGCATATGGATTTGCGGCATTACCTGTCGTAGCAGTCCAGTCGCCGTTGGGATTTGTATTGTCAGCAGGGAATGCTGCCGCTCCCGGAACCGCAGGTACCATTCTGACTTCCGTACAGAGGCCCGGATTCGAAACCGCATTTCCTATGCACAGGGTCGGAACGGAATAACTGCTGCCCCCGTTCACTATCATCATGTTGACAACTGTACCGTACGTAACATTGCTGGCATTGAGGTCAACGCCTGCTGTAATAACAGCGCCTGAACCTGCTGGAATATGCCCCCGGGCGTCAAAGACTGCTACATCCGGAGCAGAAGTATAACCAGCGCCTCCGCTCGTAATCGTATAGCCGGTAATGCTGCCCGTTGCATCCACTGTTAATGCAGCAGACGCGCCGCTGCCGCCACCACCTGTGAATTT
Source organism: uncultured archaeon (assembly GCA_902386085.1). Taxonomy (GTDB): domain Archaea; phylum Halobacteriota; class Methanosarcinia; order Methanosarcinales; family Methanoperedenaceae; genus Methanoperedens. The sequence goes on along the minus strand of CABMIA010000126.1, from coordinate 5,934 downwards.
CACGAAAGGACCGGCGGTAGATGCGTAATACAGTTGCAGGTTGTAGCCGCGGTCATTTGCGGCATCCAGTACCTCGAACTCATAAGCGTTTCGTCCCACGTTGAGATATGGATACGCGTTGCCATTAATTACGGTTGTGTCCACGAAAGCTTCCGGAACAACCGAGGGTAGTGGCGTACCATGATTGAATTGGTACTCACACGGCGCAACAGGCGGGTTGCCGCATGGGTTTGTGGCAAAACGTGGATTTGGAAAACTGGTGTAATTTACAACAGCAGGTACAGATGGAAACATCCATGGCCCGTAGTCCCATCTGCCCATTGGGTTTACATCCAATGCTGCATTAGTTGCATCTGCCGGGAAATTCTGGTTCGGCATATAAACATGGGGGAACCAGAGGTCTGACCTGCTTGTGTTCAGAGCAAAAGGCCATGTCGGGTCCTCGGCTGCCAGTGTCGAAGCGTCGGGCAGGTATGTTTTGTCCTGTATGACCAGGGGAGCTTCATCTCTTACAGCTGGTATGATGCCATTACTTTCCAGCCCGGCTTCCACGTTGTCGTCAACTATATATGGCGCGGCAATGCCGGCATAGACATTGAGGCGTGTAATTCCGTAGGCGTGGTCATGGTAGAACATCAGTCTCGCGCTCTGCTGGTTGGTATAGTAGAATGTCATCGTTCCCGCAGGCTCAATTCCATTGTCCATATCAGGAACATTCTTCGTGCTTACGCCCTTGGGATATTGTGTTTTTTCCCCGGCAGGGGTAGTCCACATGTCCTGCGACCCATCGCTGATCCACGGTGTGTTGCCGCCGTGCAGATGGATTGTGACCCTGTTCTGGGCATAACAGTTTGCAGGAGTATTGGGTGAAGTTAGATTCGTTCCGCAGTATGTGCCATTATCATTGATACTGGGATCTGTTACTTTGGGACCTACACCTGCTCCCATGATTGTGGTGTCAACAGGCAGGAAGAGGTCGCCTCCTGCTCCGGTTGGCAGGAAGTTTGTGAACTTGACGCGCACAGGTCTGTCTGTGTGCGAATAGATCAGAGGCCCAAGATAATGAGGATTATCCACAGCATAGACCTGTCCTCCGGCGGCATTCAGAACAGGGGTGCCATCCGGGTTAATCAAAGCAACGTGTTTACCCGGTACTTTCGCTGTTGACAACTGCACATAGCCTCTTAGTAATGTCGGTTTCAGGTCGGAATGCATCTTCTCGGTGTATTGAACCAGCCCGATCTCATAGTAATCAGAGCCGGGATAAGTAGTATTATCCGCCTGTGCAAGAGGTATGTATTGTCCGAGGTTGTTTTTGCCGAAAAGTATCGCGCCCGGGACAGGATCAGGTCCAACCCCGGGCAGTGAATCAACGAATTTCCTTATCCCGCCGGAGGTCGTTCCTGTAACTGGATCTGCGGTCGGGGCAGGGCTGTTGGCATAATTCGGGGTGGTTCCGAAATAATCAGGTATTCCCCCGGGATTTGGCGCAGTGACTAATGCGCCTGATGCTGGATTTTTATGAGCTCTAATGGCTGCTGCTTTCCTTTCAGCAGACGTTGTCCTGTGTTTGGTATGAGCATCTAAAGCATTTGTATTCAAAGTCTGGTCTTGCATTGTTGTGGAAGTAGCTGCGCCTATCGATGCTGCATCGCTTCCCGTACTGGCAACACCTACAACACTGCTGTTCACCAACAATACTGAAAACAATATTCCGGCAGTTAGCACTATTCCAATAAATCCATTGCTAACATGGATTATTCTTGATTTACGTCTAGCTTTTGCTGGTTCATACTTTAACATTATTTTAACTCCTTTCCTATTTTTAAGCACAAAGCTAAGAGAATATTTGGAAATAAAAATCAATACCGTCTTTTCTATCCATGCAAACTTTAAGAAAAATAATAGTATCAACAATTAATTCCATATAACCCCTACTTTACACCTAATCCAAATTAGATTTATCATAATATAAAGGTTGCCTTTATAATTATAATGAGGGACTTCAAAAGTGTAATCCCTCATAAGTTCGCCGAATAATATTTTTGCATGAAACCAAGAAATTTTCCTTGCTCTACAACGATAGCTTAATCTGCAGAATCCTGATATTTTTCGCTGAAATAACAGAAAAAGAACTAAAAACCTCCCCCACTTTTTATGTCGTTTTTTCAATATCCCACCTGTTTTTAAGGGCGCAAGTACCGCATACCTGCATATATGAACTAAAGCAATATCATTAAAATAACTTTTTGGATTCTGCCCGGGTTCAGGTAAAATTGCTGCCTTTTCGTTTAATCTGCGCCCTTACAATTTTTATTTCATTATAGGAAAAACGATCACCCAGTTTATCTTTTATTCTTTTCACAATACCGGTTGATCTCGTCTACGAACACAGCGCCATATTTTTCAAGTTTCGTGTTGCCTACTCCGGTTATTTTCCTGAATTCGTTGAGATTACGCGGGAAAATCGCGGCCATCTGCTTGAGACTTACGTCGCTAAAAACTATATAGGGAGGGAAATTCTCGGCATCGGCCAGCTTTTTTCTTAATATCCTTAGCGCTTCAAACAATCCGTGATCATATTCGGGATTTTCAGGTTTGACCGTATTTTCAATCTCATCCGGTTTTGCCAGGAAGATAGCCTCTTTTTTACCAATGCAATGATCCGAAAAGAAAGCCCTGCCCTTTTGGTCCAACCTCAATATCGGATAGCTCTCGCCTTCCAGTTTAAGATAACCAAGCTGAAGAAGCACCCTGATAAATGAAATCCACAATTTTTTTCCAAGATTTTTACCCGAACCGAATGACTTCAAGGATGAATGTCCGTTCTGCACAAGCCTCTGGCTCTTTGAACCGGCGAGCACATCTGCAACATAATTTATCCCGAACCTTTCATGGAGTTCTTCGATGCAGGACATTATCATAAAGACCTCCAGGCTGGCATCTATCTTATCCCTCGGATCAAGACAATTGTCGCAGGCACGACAGTTTTCTTCTTTGAAATCTTCCCCGAAATACCCGAGCAGGATTTTCCTTCGACATATACTGGTTTCACAAAAATTTATCAAATCCTGCAATTTATTCAGCGCAATCCTTCGTTCTCTTTCATCGAGCATCTGGTTTATGAAATACTCTACCTTTTGCCGGTCCGCATAACTATAAAATAGAACGCAATCGCTCTTCAGGCCGTCCCGTCCGGCCCGTCCTGTTTGCTGGTAATAGGCTTCAAGGTTTTTCGGCATGTCGTAATGAATCACAAAGCGTATGTTGGGTTTGTCTATCCCCATACCAAAAGCAATAGTAGCAACAAGGATATCAACGTCGTCTTTTATGAACTTTTCCTGGTTTGCCGATCGTATATTCGGCGATAGGTCAGCATGATACGCAAGCGCGTTATAGCCCGCCTGCTGGAGTCTTTTTGTGAGGGAGTCAACCTCTTTCTTGCTCAGGCAGTATACGATACCGGATTCATTCGGCCTGTTCCTTAAAAATTGCACTATCTGTTGAAATGTTTCCTGCTTGGGTCTGACATTGTAGGCCAGGTTTTTCCTGTTAAAGCTGTCAATATATTTTTTACAATCCCTGAGATTTAACTGGACTATTATATCTTCCTGGACTTTGGGAGTTGCAGTCGCTGTGAGAGCTATTACAGGTATATCCGGGAATGATTCTCTAATAAGTCTCAGCTTCCTGTACTCAGGCCTGAAATCATGTCCCCATTCTGAGATACAGTGGGCTTCATCGATTGCAAACAAGCTTATTTTGAGTTTATGGAGATAAGTCAGAAATGAAGGGTTTGTTAATCTTTCAGGCGCAATGTAAAGTAACCTGATCTTGTTTTTTTCAAGGCCGGATTTTATTTTATTGATATCATTATTATTCAAGGAACTATTGATATATGCTGCATCGATCCCGTTTGAAACCAGGCCATCGACCTGGTCTTTCATCAACGAGATAAGCGGGGATACCACGATCGTTGTTCCCTTAAAAAGCAGCGAGGGATACTGATAGCAAAGCGATTTGCCGCCGCCTGTCGGCATCAGCACCAGTACATCCTTTCCTTTGAGCACATCGATGATTATGTCTTTCTGGAGATGGCGGAATTCAGGGTAACCAAAATATTTTCGCAGAAGCCCATAATCGATATCGGGACATGTTTGATTAGATCCGGCGGAAATTGACTGGAGCGGCTTTTGAAGTGAATTGAATCTGGGACATAAATCAAAAAAGCCATCATCCTTAAATCTGCATTTATTATAATCCTCACATGTACCGCATACCTGCATGTATGAACTAAATGGCAATATCATTAAAATAACTTTTTGGATAATGTAATTGCGCTAACACCAAAAGATTTTACAGAAATGCTCGACTTTCTGTCTTTCGCCCCACAATCCCTTAAGCTCGGATTTTCGCCTGGCTGCGGCATTCTTGAATTTGGAAAGCATAGCAATTTGTTGCTCTCCATCCTTAGCCCCGGAAATAGAACTTATAGGATTAAGTCTCGCATTCATCTGGATAGTTCTGGATCTTAGAACTTCAAAATCCGATATCTTCTGCGATACTTTGTTCTGGAACTGAGAACCTGCATTGCTATTTTTCCTTATTTGTTCGACGCTTGGGAACGCATCGGAAATTTCCGACACTGTAGATAATGAAAATTTTTCCCACGTGTTCAATTCACTAAATATCAAATTAACCGGAGGAACGTTATCCAATTCAGCAGATGAAGCATTTTCATCAATAATTTTTGAAGTATTAAGAATATCATTCAAATAGGTTTTTTCTGAAGCATTTAATCGTTCGGTGGCTTCTTTCCATGCAACAGAAGTTAATATTTTCTCTATCCCTGACTCATCCGATATCCTGGTGCCGTTAGCAGAGAAAACTTCCACACCTCCTGCATAAGGAAGCGGATCACTGTAACTTACAACATAATAAGTATCGTTTTCCATGCTTACGGAATCTACGATACTGATATTATCATCCAGAAGAACCCTGTATCCTTTTGCTTTTTTCAATATATCATTTTTCAATATACCTGGAGGGATATCCTGCTTCTTCAAAACCCTTGGAATATAAGTCTCAACTGCCTCAGTCTCTTTTTCAGAATATTGGTATAAGCGAAATTGGATTTTATTGCCTTTAGCGGCAAAATAAGGAATACTTATTATTCTGTAATTATCAAAATTGATTTTTTTGAAATAATAAAAATCACCCCCTGTTTTTACTTTTTCATGTTTTACGACCAGGCCGTCCTTTGAAAGCAGATACGATGCACTGCCATTCTCGATCGCTATTGTCAGCCTGTATCCCTCTCTTAAATCCAGGGAACTCCCCGACGATATTTCCTTGATCTCACCATTTATTAAGGTATCACCAATCTCGCCATGTACGATCAAAATGCCGTTAAAAAAACAGATAATAACCACTGTTGTAATGAGAATCAGGGGATGCAATTTAAAGACACACTTTGATGATGGGATCATAATTTTCATTATAATTATCATTATAAGACATAAATACTATAAAATCTTTTTGAAGGAAAAATAAGACCGCAACGATTATACCAAATAAACCCAATAGTCTGCACAAATGGCAAAGAAAAGACCTAAACAGCCCCCACCCAAAAAATCGAAACCTACGTTAATATATGCGGGAGTTGCTGCCCTTGTTATTGCGGCGCTCGTTATTTATCTCACTTTTAATGCTGCACCTGGGAAGCAGCAGGGAAATCTCTCATCATCAGTCGGGAAACTCCCGGCTGAAGGGAAGTATGCGAAACTTCCAGACAAGCCCAGCACCTATGAGCCCGGCAAAGTAAAAATGACCGAATTCTTAAAATTCAACTGTGGTCATTGTTATGCGCTAAGTCTGAAGCTTCCGGGTCTTAAGCAAAAGTACGGCGATAAGCTTGAGATAACTTACAAACCC
>CABMIA010000125.1 GCA_902386085.1 uncultured archaeon | reverse complement strand
GCTTGCTTCTTGTCTCGCTTTCCCAAATGCTTCCTCATCCGAAATTGCGGGTTTCTTGTCCCCTTTTACTACGATTGCTTTTAGCTTCTTCGAACCCATGACTGCGCCAAGACCGCCCCGTCCGCATGCGTGGAAGTAATCGTTCATCACATTGGCCATGGGGACAAGCCTTTCGCCCGCGCGCCCGATACATGCCACACGACCTCCGGATGAAAGTTTATCTGTGCATGCCCTGACATTCTTCCCCCACAACTCTTTTGCAGCATGTATTTCGATATCTTCGCTTTTGATAGTAATGTAAACTGGCTCTTCAGCAGCGCCTTTTATAATAAGTGCATCGATTCCTGCAAATTTCAATTCCTTCCCGAAGAACCCGCCACTGCTTGAATCCAGGATAGTGCCTGTGAGGGGGGATTTCGAGACCATGGAATGCCTGCCTGACATGGGAGCTGCTGTTCCGGTAAGAGGACCTGTTGCAAAGATGAGGATATTTTCAGGGCTCAGGGGATCGATATTTGGGTCTACAGCATCGTAATACAATTTTACTCCAAGCCCCCTTCCCCCAATAAAGGAGTGGAGAGTATCAGGATCGCTTTTGGATTCTATTATTTTCCCGTCCATCAAATCGATTGTTACGGTTTTTCCTGTCCAGCCATGCATACTGATTTAGAAGAGTGTTTTTGTATTAAAGTTATGGATTATTTGATTTTTTTACGATTATCCAGATTTTATACAGGTATCGGCCCTTAATTCCCCCATTATTCCCAGGATAGAATCAATATCTTTTGCATCATTTATCTTCTCCCTCACGGATTTAATGTTCTTCCTGTTTTTCAGGAACCACTGGGCTTTAAGTTTCAGATCATTATAAGTCAGCAGGTCATATTTTCGGCACAACGCTGCATATTCAAAAAATTCTTCCAGCCGTTCCCCGAACGTCATCCGGGGAAGTAGTTCCCCATTATCCAGATAATGTGAAATCCTCCTGAATATATATGGATTACCTATTGCGCCCCGCCCTAACATGAGCCCGTCGCACTGGGTATATTCAAGCACATGCTTTGCCTGTTTTTCATCAAAGATATCCCCGTTTGCGATCACAGGAATCGCAAGAATGCTTTTTATGTTTTTAATGATTTCAAGATCGGATTTCCCGGAATATCCCTGTTTTTGTGTCCGTCCGTGAACTGTAATAGCAGCAGCTCCTGCTTTCTCAATGCCCTGCGCAATTCTCAGCGTCTCATCCCGGCTGTTTAACACTCTTATTTTTGCAGTGACTGGGATATCAAGAGCATCTGAAAGTTGTTTTATGATATCTCTTATCAGTTCAGGTTTCTTTAAAAGTGCAGACCCGAACCCGTTTTTGATAACAGCCTGGGCAGGACAGCCAAGGTTGACATCAATGAGTTCCGGACTGTAGATTTCCTGCAGCATAAGAGCAGAGTGTACTAACGTATCCGGGTTGGAACCCAATAACTGGATACCCAGCGGCCTCTCCTCCACGCAGCTAAAAGCCATTGCCATGCTTTTTTGGTTTTGACGTACAATAGCCTCTGAACAGGTCATTTCAGAATGAACAAGCGATGCGCCGTATTTTTTGCACAGGAGCCTGAATGGAAGATTGGTGACGCCTGACATCGGGGCAAGAACGAGCGGGCCGTTTAATTTCAGTTTTCCGATATTCATGTATTTTTAAACCAGTCCGGCTTCAATTTTTTCCTGCGTTGATAAATTTATCCGTTCGCGGTGTCATGTACCAAGACAGATGAAAACAAAATAAGCGAGGATGTCATGCACCGGGTTCGAATCCCCATTCCCGGCGCTTTTCTGGATGTGGTCCGGGGCACCATAACTCCTCATCTTATTTTTATCAATGTTCTTATTTTTAAATGAGCCACACTCTATTAGAAACTGTTTATAAACAATGATTCATTGATTTTAATCATCCTCCGCATTCACTTATTTTCATTCTGGTAGATACCGCAATACCCTTCCCCGACCTCTTCATCCAGCCTGAAAAACAAAAGCTGCATCACACGGGCATTTTTCTTGACCCTGAAACCTTTTTCGTTATAAACAACAAGAAGGCTCTCGCTCCTGCCGCTGTATCCCGCGTCCCAGACAGCCGTTTCCACGGTCGCGCCGCACCGCAGGAGGCTTGAGCGGGGCTTTGCGATCGCAGCAATGTTTTTCGGGATGTTCACGATCTCGTTAAAAACGATTTTGTAGGCGCCCCTGGGCAGGTGAACCCATCCGTCGCCGTCAAAGTCGATATTTTTTGTTGGAGGAAGTTTTCTTTCTGCATTATCAAAGGCTATAGCTCCAGCGCCTTCATGAGCTTCGATGTATTGCAGTGTCAATTCAATGCCGTTCGGTTGAACCTGTATCTCAGGGACTACCATTTGCTCGACAAGGGGCGGCTTTTTATTAATCAGGGAAATCAGTTCGTCATGGGAAAGTAAAGACATGGGGTACAATTAGAGAAGAAGGATAGAATAAAGATTGCCCTGAAATAAAAAAATAAAAAAAAGAGGGTTCTGAACCCTCTCAAGTTTTACGGATTGTAGCCATATGTTTACAGCCTATTTGGGTGGAGGTGGTACAAGGCAGGATACACTTGGGGATGGATTGCCCACAGCGTTTACAGCATAGACCGCAGCATCACCTGTTCCAGTGATATGCCAGGCGACAACGCCACTAAATGGCACGATGCTTGGCGTTGCACCGGGAGCCTGAGTGTACTTGATATTAGTACCGCTGGCAAAGCCAGGTAGTGATAGCGGGAATATTGTGCCGCTGCCAGTATCCTTAACAAAGATTTGAGGATTGGGGTCGAAACGGTCAGTTGCCAGTAGCGTGTAGAAGCCATCAGGTCTCTGTCCGCCATTTGCTGGTGGAATGTTGCCGGATGGATTCGGTCCCTTGACGCAAGATGCACTAGGCACATCGAAAAAGTTACCGAAATCCTCACCTGTTACAGCGTTACCGCCCGAGATTGTTACTGTGTATGTTCCTGGTGGTTTTGGCTGTGTCTGAATCCAGCCTGACTGTTGAACTTCACTGACTGTATATGTGCCGTCAGATAAGTTTGTGAAATTATAACTGCCATCAGATGCAGTTGTTGTTGTAGTAGTAGCACCTGTACTGTCTGTCAGTTTGATAGTCCAGCTTGCAAGTCCGGGTTCAGTTGCTTCTCTTGTTCCATCACCATTCAAGTCGTTGTACTTTGTGCCTGCGATACTTCCAAGCTGGAGTTGTCCTGGCGGAGGAGGGGAAACGCATGTGCCGAGCTCAACCTCGTAGGCAAAAAGCTTGCCGTTGTAAGCGTCCTTTGACCACAGGGCATTTATCCCCGGGAAGGAAGCTGAATCGCACGCAAGATTCTCATCTCTTCCGCCCACGCTTGCAAATACTCCTATCTGGTTTGCAAGAATTGGTGGTTTGGAATATTTGTATATATTACCAACACCATCTGAGCCGAGGTACAGGAATGATTGTCCTCCAACCGGCAAACCCGCCGCTAGCCCGCTGTTTGATATCCCTGAATCGAATGGTGAACCAGCGAATTCAACGCCAGTAGTCGATGTATGATGAACCATTGGATTGGCATCACTGCTGAACCACAGCGTAGCATCTGAACCATCCCCGGCCCGGCCATCAAATGCGGCACTGTTGAATTGGATAAGCGGGACTCCTGTACTTGG
>CABMIA010000124.1 GCA_902386085.1 uncultured archaeon | reverse complement strand
TTTGTCACGTAAACTATATATTTATCAGCGCCTATTTTTCACAGTAATTATAATGATGAGGGATGATAATGGCAAATAAGAAAAAAATCAGGAGATCCTCAACACCGAAGGAGGAGAGGAACTTGTTCATAGGGATCGATCTTGGCACAAATCACACTGCTATCTCCACAAGCGAGGGAAAAAAGAAGAGCATCCTGAGCATTATGGGTACGCCAAAAGATGCGGTGGCGTCCAGATTCCTGAAGAAGGAGCAACTTTTCGGGGAAGAAGCGCTAAAACACAGGGGCGCCCTCAACCTGTACAGGCCTATCGAGAACGGGGTTTTAAAAATCCAGCGAGAGAGTATCGAAGCCGCCAAAGGGCTGGTGGAATACGTACTGGGATCGGTCAATGCTGACAGGGATGTAAGAAAATATGTTATCATAGGAGTCCCGGCACAGGCAAGCATACTTAATAAAAAAATCATACCAGAAATGGCAAAGGATATTTTTGACGGCATAATGGTGGCGAGCGAACCATTCTGCGTGGCGTACAATCTGGGAAAGCTCGAACATTCGCTGATAGTGGATATCGGGGCAGGCACCACGGACCTGTGCAGGGTGCACGGCACACTGCCGAATCCTGAAGACCAGATCAGCATCACCAAAGCCGGTGATTTCATAGACAGGGAATTCGTCAGGCTGGTGACAGAGAATTATACGAATGTCAGGGTCAGCCAGGAAATGGCCAGGAAGTGGAAGGAAGAATACTCTTTCGTCGGGAATCCAGAAGAAGAGATAGTGGTTGAAGTGCCGGTGGATGCCTCAGTTCTTAAGCTCTCCATTACACAGGAGATGAGGAAAGCGTGTGAGTCCATATTGCCTGACATCGTCGACGGGATATCAAGTCTCATATCCACTTATGATCCCGAATTCCAGGAGGAGTTACGCTCCAATCTATATCTTGCCGGAGGCGGAAGCCTGATAAGGAATCTTGATAAAGTCCTGGAACATGAACTCGAGCTGATCGGGGGAGGCAAGGTCTTTAAAGCGGCAGATCCGGTTTTCGGAGGTGCGGATGGCGCATTAAAGCTTGCCACGGATATGCCCAGGGAGTTCTGGCAAACGACGTAGATGCTTCAAGAACTTGACGAGGCAACAAAGCCCATACAGCGTGAATGGATTATTTTTATGCTGGAGAGGGTGGGCCACAACCACCTTCCGAAGTTGCTTGACTACTATGAAGGCATAGGCTGGATAAGTGAGTCTGTAGCCCGGAAGTTGCTTGAACTTGCGAAAGAGGAGAAACGATACAGAGGGCCTGCCTGGACGCTTTCTGCGCAAGAGCATGGTGAGTCTCTGATCTTCATAGAAAGGATATCGGGAAAGCATATCGAGAATACTTTCCATTCCCGGCAAAGAGGAAAAGCCACACCTGATCCGGTTGATGTGGAAAAGAAGGATGAACACGGGGAAGGAGATCTTGAAGGAAACATCAAGGAAAAAGTGAAGATGATACAAATTATAGAACGCAAGGATGTAACTATTAAGAATCTCGAGAAGGAACTTGAAAAGAAAGACATCTCGATAAGAGAGCTTGGGGAAAAAATCCGGGAGCTTGAGCAGCAACTCGATGAAACCGGGAAGGAAATCAAGAAAAGCATGATCTTCAGGGGAATCCTGCAGGAAAATATGAAACTGGCTAAGGCAAGACATAGAGTTCATGAGGGCAATGGCATAAATATGTGACATTTTAAATCACATTTTTTCTTAAACTGGTGGGAACTTTTAAATATTAACGTTGCTTTTATACCATAAATAATAAATGTGATACAATATGCAACATTTATTGGAGGATCGTTGAAAGCATTATCAAAAACCCTGTTATACACACCCGAATGGCTTGTTTCTTTTGAAAAAGATGCCGCCTCCGAGATAATCCTTAATCAGGAAACCGGGGAAGTGATCCGTGAATACAGGACGAGATATGGCATGTCCCAGGAAGAGCTCGGAGAGCTTATGGACCTCAGGCGTGAATCCATCTCCCGTATTGAAAATGGAAGTGTTACGCCTACTTTTGATTTTGTGAAGAAGTTTATCAGATCCATGGCTTTAATTGAGACTATCAGGGTTGAGAGGGCGCAGCATAAGGAAATTGATGTTTATTTCCTTGAAAATATCGCGAAAGAATTTGGCTTTTCACGCGAAAAACTGCCTTTCGTGCTAAAAATCGGAATAGAAAGTTATGATAAAAAGCTCATGAAAATTCAAAAATCGTTAAAGGAGAGAAAATATGGCAAATGACACAGTTGTATGGCTTGAAGAGGTCGGAAAAGAAGATATAGCGATAGTGGGCGGCAAGGGCGCAAGTTTAGGAGAGATGATCCATGCCGAACTCCCTGTCCCGCGGGGATTTGCAGTCACAGCGCAGGCTTTCCGCCGTTTCATCGATGAAAATGGGGTCAGCGAGGAACTTTTCAAATCACTTGAGGTAGATGTCGATGATGCAGAGATCCTGAGAGATTCTGAGAAAAAAGCAAAAAAAATCATCCTTGGGGCAAAAATACCTCCGGATATAGAAAAAAGCATCAAGTCAAAATACAGGGAACTGTGCAAAAGGGAAGGAGATGAGGTATTCGTAGCTGTGCGTTCAAGCGCAACAGCAGAAGACCTGCCTGACGCCAGTTTTGCAGGCCAGCAGGATACCTTCCTTAATATCAAAGGCGAGCAAAACGTGATCGAGGCAGTCAAGAAATGCTGGGCTTCACTTTACGGTGCGCGTGCGATCTATTATCGCGTAAAACAGGGATTCGACCACAGCAAGGTGAATCTCTGCGCAGTCATCCAGCTCATGGTGGACGCAGAGAAAGCAGGGGTCATGTTCTCATCCCATCCTTCCACAGGAGAGCCGGTTACTATCATCGAGGGCGCATGGGGACTTGGCGAGAGCGTAGTCTCAGGTTCTGTTTCACCCGACTATTACGTCGTGGATAAAAAAGTCATGAAGATACTTGAGCGAAAGATAGCCACTAAAAATATCCTGCATACCAGGGACCCGAAAACGGGTAAGACCGTAGAGCTTCCCGTACCTGATAACAAGAAAAATGCCACCGTCCTGGAAGACGATGAGATCCTTAAGCTGGTCGAGCTTGGCGAGGTTGTTGAAGACCTCTACGGCACTCCCCAGGATGTGGAATGGGCTATCAAGAACAAAGAGGTCTTCATGCTCCAGTCAAGGCCCATAACCACGATTAAGAAGAAAAAAGAAATAAAGGAAAAAGTAGCGACCCAGGCAATGCTTGAGGGACTTGGAGCATCCCCAGGCATCGCTTACGGGGAGGCAAAGCTCGTATCCGATGCAAGCGAGCTTGGAAAAGTCAAAGACGGGGATATACTTGTTGCGGTCATGACAACACCGGATATGGTTCCTGCGATGAAGCGCGCTGCCGCCATAGTAACGGACGAGGGAGGGATGACGTGTCACGCAGCAATCGTATCGCGTGAACTTGGCTGTCCCGCAGTCGTAGGAACGCGGAAAGCGACACAGTTATTAGTCGATGGGATAAAAATAACGGTGGACGGGGAGAAAGGGCTTGTTTTTGAAGGAAAGAAGGAGATCGCTTCGCCTGTCATGCAGCCAGAGAAAACTGCGATATCGTTTACCAAGCAGAAACCCATCACAGCAACTGAAGTTAAAGTGAACGTATCCATTCCCGAAGCTACGCAGCGAGCGCTGGAGACCCAGGCTGATGGTGTAGGACTCCTGCGGATTGAGCACATGATACTCGGCCTTCCAAAGCATCCCAAGCAGTACATCAAGGAAGGGAAAGCAGATGAATATGTCAATGAACTTGTCTCGCGCATACAGACCGTGACTGATGCGTTCTATCCAAAACCAGTATGGGTGAGAACGCTTGATGCACCCACAGACGAGTTCAGGGCAATGGAGGGCGGGGAAGGCGAACCCATCGAGCCTAACCCTATGCTCGGGTACAGGGGCATCAGGCGCGACCTTCTTGATACTGAGCACTTTGAGCTTGAGGTAAAGGCTTTCAAGGAGTTAGTCAAGCGCGGCTATAGCAATATGGGTATCATGGTCCCGCTCGTGCAGCACCCTTCAGAGCTGCGAAGGGCAAAGGAGTTCATGAGATCGCATGGGCTTAATATTGACAAACTTGATATCGGGATAATGGTGGAGATACCTGCGGCTGCGCTCATAATCGACCAGTTCATAGCCGAGGGGCTTGATTTCGTGAGCTTCGGAACCAACGACCTTACGCAGTACACGCTTGCTGTGGACAGGAACAACGAGCATGTGGCGCACCTGTATAATGAGATGCATCCTGCTGTGATGAAGCTCATCGAGCATGTTATTATCGAGTGCACCAAGGCTGGCGTGAAGACAAGCATCTGCGGGCAGGCCGGGAGCAACCCGAAGGTGGCTAAGAGGCTTGTGGAGCTTGGGATCACGAGTATTTCTGCGAATATCGATGCAGTGGAGGCTGTCAGGGAGATGGTGGCGAGGACGGAGATGCAGTTGATGCTGAAGGCGAGCAGGGAAAAGAAGAATTCATGAAAAATCAATATTTTGGAGACATTAGAGATTTGTTTAAGTACGATTTAATTTCACGAATCTGCCAAGAAAATGCTTTACCTAAACGTGTTTTATTTATCCCGATGTTAACAGAAAACGACAATAATAGAGATGGCAACAAAAATGATTACAGTAAAGCCAAAGCAGGGGTGCAAAATGAAAAATTAAAGAATTTCTTGGACTGCTGCAGAAAACGTGATAAAAGAGATGTCAAAGAGATAGAGAGTTATTTCAAATCATATGGAATGGAAATACATATCTGTTACGACAAATTTATTAATCGTGAAAGAGGGAACTATTTTAACAAAATAAAAGAAAAATCGCAATTTTTTTCACGCTCTTTGATTTTTTTAGATCCTGATAATGGATTGGAAATCAAGAATTATAACAAGAAGCATCTTCTTTATAATGAAGTTGAAGACCTTTATACTAAAATGGATGCATGGTCAATATTAATGATATATCAACAATTTCCAAGGGAACCCCACATTGGATATCGGTGCAGAAGAGCCAAAGAATTGGAAATACGAACAAAGAATAGTCCATTACAAATTTCAGATAATGAGATTGTATTCTTCTTTTTAACGAAAAATGAAGAATTAAAACATCAACTTGAATTGCTACTAAATAAATATAAGACAAAATATCCAAAACTAGATGAGACCTTCACTCCAACAATGTGTTTGTGACCTTTCTTAGAAAAGAACCTTAGATGTTGTGGAGATAACATGAAAAGAAACATCAATGACATCGAGGAAATCTTGAAAAGAGCCAAATCCATCCTCCAAAAAATCTACGGAACAAGATTAAAAGGCATCATCTTATACGGCTCTTATGCGCGTGGTGATGCAGTCGAAGGCTCTGATATTGACCTAATTATTCTTTTAGACAATATGCAAAATCCGATAGATGAAATAGAGAGATGCTCCAAAGAAATTCATCAATTGGACTTTGTATATGATACATTGATCTCCATAATTCCCTTCGACTTAAAGCAATATAATACAAGAAGATTACCAATTATCCTTAACGCAAAGAAAGAAGGTATCCTCATTTGAAGGAAGAAAACGACATCCCTGAACTTCTAACGAAAGCTAAAGAGAGCCTGAAAGCTGCTGAAATGTTATTTGACGGTGGATTTTATGACTTTTCAGCAGGCAGGTCATACTATGCTATGTTTTACGCCACCGAAGTGGTGCTGTTGTCCAAAAATCTCTCTTTCTCCAAGCACTCAGCAGTAATCGCTGCCTTTGGAAAAGAGTTTATCAAAACAAAGATTTTCCCTAAGAAAATGCGGGATTCGCTGATATCAGCTTTTGAGTTGAGGCAGATGGGTGATTATGGCAGTCCGGGTTCTGTAAGTAAGGAAAAAGCCCTGACGCTCATTCAGCAGGCAAAAGAATTTATTGAGCTAGCCGAGGAATATTCTAAGAATGATATCCGAAAATGATGAAAAAATAATTGTACGGTATGCAAAAAAATACAAAGTTTCGTCTATAATCTTATTTGGCTCATCATTGAAAAAAGGCGAAAAAGCCAATGACATCGACCTTGGAATAAAAGGAATCGAACCACGGGTATTCTTCAAATTTTATGCTGAATTATTCAAAAATCTATCGAAGCCCGTTCATCTTATTGATCTTTCTAAAAAATCATCATTCAACGACCTCGTAGAAGAAACTGGGCAAAAAATCTATGGATGAACTGCATAAAAGAATACTGGCATAAAAAGAGAATGTTGAGATGTCTCTACAATCAATCTAAAAATAAAAAATCAGTAATGTTATACCCCGAAGATTTTAAATAACATGAGATTCAAGCAAAAAAGGAGGTGGTAGAAATGCCAGAAAAAAATATAGGATTTATAGTAATGTACCATCAGCCGGAAGATAAGAAAAAATTCGATAAAAGATATCAGAAACATTTAGCTGTTTTCGAAGAAAATGCAGGAAACGTTGTTGAGAGTGCGGAAGTGTTGAAAGTGGATGATGAATCCTTCTACCAGATGGCCATTGTAAAATTCAAACCTGGCACAGACTTCAACGCTATGATGAATTCTCCTGCCATGAAAATTGTTGTCGATGACGTATTGGATTTTGTTCCAGAGGACAAGTTCAAAGTCTTTCCGATAACGCAAACCCTGTATTGATTTGAAAAGATGATTTGCAAACATTAAAGCTCATTGAATTGAGATTTAATCCTGTTGCTTGTACTTTTTGGCCAATTCCAGTACAGTCTTACTTATCTCCTCCATCCCTGCATCCGTCTTGAAAGAAATCCCGGAAAAGTGCGTACGTGAAGCCCGAAATCCTCTCTTCCTCAAAGCCACAATGAGTTCATCCGTGGGCATCGCGGTCAACCCGAGCGCCTTACAAATTTTATGGTAATCGTAATGCAGGGGTATATCAATCTCATCCCTGCATGTCAGGATGAGTTTCTGCGCCTCTTTAAACCCGCGCTTCTCGATCTCGCCTGACACTTCTCCGCAAAAGTCCTTATCATGCAGCCCGCCAAGCCATAGAGGCCCTGCAAGCGACGTTTTATGCCCGCACACAGGGCATTCTTCTTTTATGTGCGCAGCAAGCCCGTATTTCCAATCCCTCGCGCCGCAATTAAAGCAATGCAAGACAAATCCCATACTTTCCAGGCATCCGTCCGCTTCTTTAATACCTTTTTTCATCGCCGAAAATATCCTGACATAATGTGCCGAGGCGTAAGAAAGCAGGGGCATCATTGCTTTATCATATTTTGTAAGCGTCCTCGCAACCGCGCCCATAAGAATTCTCACCCCCATCTCAGGATAATATTCGGTCTTAAGGGGCACAGCGGCATAGTTCCTGATCCCCGCTTTCTTATGCGCGCCGCAAAGTGGCGCAGTGTCCGTGGCTGTCACGCAGAGGAGACGCTTCGTTGAAAAGCATGCTGCATCCAGGAACGGCGCCGGGGTTCCAAAGGGGTCAAGGTCTATGATATCGAAGCTGTTATCGAGCATCACTACGTTGGCGTTCCTTTTTATCGCTGTGCAGTTCGTGAGGCTGTTAAGTTCTATATTTCTTCTTATGAGCTCGAAGGAGGTCTCTTCCCAGTCACTCATCGTGGTATTAAGACCGATTTCATTTGCTATCCGAAGCCCCCGGATGCCGGAGGCTGAGAGGGCGTCAAGATAGGTATAATCAGGATTATTTCTTGAAAAACATGCTATAGCTGCCACTGCAATGTCCCGGTTCATCCGCATGGCAGGGTTATAAAAGACCGCAGCTGAAGACGGGGGGAAACTTGAGGTTTCGTCAGGGACTGGTACTTCGACTCTTGTCGTGCCTTCTGTGATTATTTTGGTAAGCATCGAGAGCCCATATTAACTGGGATGGTTTTTAAACATATAGGAGAGTAATAACGCAGAGGGAAGGGGGATTGAGCGATTGTTTGAATTTCCTCAAGTAAGTGGAGTTGATAATTAGCAAATATTAAGAAGGCATAGAGAATGTATATGCGATTGGTGATCTAACCCCAATTTTTGGTGGTCAAAAGGATGAAAATTTTTGTTAGCTCTACTTATTTGGACTTGAAGGAGTATCGGGTTAAAGCATGGAAGGCTATTGAAGATAGTGGAAATGAATTTGTGGGGATGGAAACTTTTCAGAGCCATACACACGAACCTACGGAATTTTGCCCTGAGAAAGTAGAAGAATGCGATGCTCTGGTTCTCATTGTTGCGTATAGATATGGGAATATTCCCGATGGGCAGACGATTTCAATAACACAATTGGAGTATGAACATGCTCTGAAGAATAAGATTCCTGTTAGAATTTATCTGATGGATGATAAACATCCGTGGCCTTCTACCCCTGATTTCAGGGATAAAAATCAAGAATCTATTGCTGGATTTCGTAATTCACTTAAAAAACATACATGCTCATTTTATACCACTCCTGAGGAATTTTATGATAAACTAAAGCTGGACATTCAAAAATTTCCTATCCCCCCTGCATATTATCCTGTCTATCCAATACATGAGAACTTTACAGGCAGAAAGCAAGAGAGAGAAATGTTAACAAATTGGCTGAGAAAAGATTCTCATCCCATGTTGTCTCTTATTGCTATGGGGGGTATGGGAAAAACAGCTTTGGCATGGCATTGGCTCACTGAAGATATTAAAGGAAGTGATGAACAGCCAAGGAAGATTTTATGGTGGTCATTCTATGATAGCGAGGCAGGCTTTGATAGATTTCTCAGGAAGGCTATAGAATATTTCAGTGAGGATGAAGTTGATTGGAACAAGCTTGCATCAACAAGGGACAAGATGGAATTCCTGCATAAAATCCTGTCAGAAAATCGCTATCTTATGGTGCTTGACGGAGTTGAAAGGGTTCTACGCAATTACTACAATTTGGGCTCTCCTTATCAGGGTGATGAAATTAAAAAGGATGATAGAGGGGACTTCCGTTCCTGCATCGAGCCGAATTGCGGTATGTTTCTTCAATGGCTGACGAGCGGCGATATGAAGACAAAAACATTGCTGACCAGTCGTTTGTATCCCAAAGAGCTTGATGGTTTAGCAGGCTGTTTGCGAAAGGATTTAGAACAAATGGATAAGGAAGACGCTTTTGAATTTTTCCAGCGTCAGGGCGTTAGAGGAACAAGAGCAGAAATAGAAATGGCTTGTGAAAGCGTTGGTTATCATCCGCTATCTCTCAGATTGCTTTCGGGTATGATTGTACGTGACTACAAAAATCCCGGAGATATAAAGGAATGGCTGAAATACAATCCGATACCCGAATTGAAAGGTAAAGAAGGACATAACATTTTAGAACTTGCTTACAATGCGCTGGATAAGAAAAAGCAGGAATTTATCAGCAAGCTCGCTGCATTCCGAAATCCAATGGATTGGGATGCTATTGTAATTTTTAATGAGTTTGGTGGAGAAGAAAAATTAAACAAAGTTTTACTTGAACTTATGGATAGAGGACTGTTATTTTGGGATAAGAAGAACAACAAATTTGATTTGCATCCCATCGTGAGAAAATATTTTTATGATAGGCTAAGAAACAAGGAAAAAGTTCATACTGATCTTAGATATTATTTTGCTATAATTCCGGAATCGGAAAAAATCGAGTCGGTGGTTGATCTGACGCCAGTTATTGAGTTATACCACCATACATTAAGGGCTGGGAGGTATGATGAGGCAAGGGAATTGTTTTGTGACAGACTTGCAGTTAAATTATATTATAGATTTGGAGCGTATCAAACTATAATCGAACTTCTCCGTTCTCTCTTTCCCCAAGGTGAAGATAAACCGTCAGGATTGAGAGACGAAAGTGCTCGGGCGTGGACGATGAATTTACTTGCGATCTCTTATTCGCTTTCAGGACAGCCCAGACGGGCTGTGCATTTGTATGAGAATCAAATAGCAATTCGAGAAAATAAAATAAATGTTGCCATCGGTTTGAACAATCTCTCTCTGGCTCGATTTCAGATAGGCGAACTCATAGCTGCTGAATCCAATTATATGCGCTCAATTGAAATCTGCCGTGAGATTAATTTTGAATTTGTTGAAGCTAATGGTCACCATGAACTAAGTCGAGTATTGGCATTTCAAGGTGAATTCAAGAACTCGGAGCTAGAATCCTCTATTGCTATGAAAATGGTTGATCAAACTCTAAAACAACAAATAGGGACAATATTTGCATATCGCTCTCTTAGTGCACTCCTCATGTCCAACGCCGAAGAAGCTCTCGAATATGCAAGTAAAGCCCGTGAACTTGCAGATGCCGAAAAAGTTGAAAGAGACATAATCGAGGCAGAATACTTACTAGGCGCAGCCCATCTCATGAATGGAAATCTTCCAGAATCAGAGAAGCATTTAATCGAAGCCTTAATCAGAGACAGAAAGATCAATCTTGTAGAATATGAACCAGATATCCTTTTAGAACTTGCCAAACTCAGGTTCAAACAGAACCGCAAACCAGAGGCATTGAAATTCGCACTCGAAGCCCTGCAAATCGCGGACAGATGCGAATACAGGCTGAAGCAAACGGATATACAAAACTTCCTGTCCAAGTTCTATCTTGATGCTGACGATATTGCGAAAGCGAGAGAGCACGGCGAAATCGCAAAGGAGAGGGCGGCGTGCGGGTATGTGCCTGCGATGGAGAAGGCGGAAAAGCTGCTGAAGGATATTCAGTTAAAAGGTAGCTCCGTTTATGATTGAACTAACTCTTGCCTTTATTTATCACCCCAGCAATCTCATCTACCAGCGCCTCCCTGTTCTCCACCGTCACGGTATAAACCACAAACTCCCTCCTCACTCTCTCAGCAACCGGATGGCCGGATTTCTGGTGCAGCACCACCAGCATATTTCTATT
>CABMIA010000123.1 GCA_902386085.1 uncultured archaeon | reverse complement strand
ATCGCGCCTGACTTCCACTTCAAGCCATTCCGAGAGGGCATTGACCGCGGAAACTCCTACGCCGTGCAAGCCTCCTGAGACCTTGTAGGCATTGTTATCGAATTTCCCTCCCGCATGGAGCATTGTCATGACAACTTCAAGTGCGGATTTCTGATACTTCGGCATGACTTCAACCGGGATGCCTCTGCCGTTATCAACCACCCTGACGCTGTGGTCTGACCTGATGGTCACCTCGATATTGTTGCAGTACCCTGCAAGCGCCTCATCTATGCTGTTATCAACGACCTCGTACACAAGGTGGTGAAGCCCGCGCGAATCCGTGCTGCCTATATACATGCTCGGGCGTTTACGAACAGCTTCGAGACCTTCAAGTACCTGTATCTGCTCTGCACCGTATTCTTTAGTAGTAGTCTCCATGTCGATTTCCTATTTTATCACAAGATGAATAATAAATATTTTAAATACCTCTTCGCAATTCCCTTGGTTAAAACGTCAGTTCCTTCGACCGCTAATCTTTTGCTGTCAAATTGTCTTTATAGCATATATACCTTATTGCTTCAACGCATCTCGATTTTTTATTATTAGAAAAATCAATAAATTAGATGCATGAGATCCGGAAAAACAATGAGTTTCATATACAAGTTAACCTATATATGAGCAAAAATGTAAACATTAGAGACTCGCTGATAAGGATGGAGACTTAATAGGAATAAATTCATGAGAATTTCAGTAATCGGAACAGGTTATGTCGGCACAGTAAGCGCGGCCTGTTTCGCAGAACTCGGGCATGAGGTTGTCTGTGTGGATATTGACCGGGCAAAAATAAACCAGATAAACTCCGGAGTTCCCCCTATCTATGAAGAAGGACTTTCCGAACTTTTAAGAAAACATGCCGGGAAGAGATTGAGTGCGACATCTGATTATGACAATGCGGTGAAGAGAACGGATATTTCATTCATTTGCGTGGGAACACCTTCGGATTCTTCAGGCAACATAGACCTGAGTATCGTAAAAGCGGCGAGTGCCAGCCTCGGTGAAGCTCTCAAAAAGAAAAAAGATTACCATGTTATCGTTGTAAAAAGCACAGTCGTGCCCGAGACTACGGAAAAGGTAGTTCTCCCGATCATAGAGAGACATTCCGGTAAAACCACAAAAGATTTCGGGATTGCCATGAACCCGGAATTTCTGCGCGAGGGCAAAGCTGTTCATGATTTCATGCATCCTGATAAGATCGTGGTTGGATCGCTCGATACAAAGTCGGGTGATATCGTAGCCTCGCTGTACAGCGGTATTGAATGCGAGATAACAAGAACTAACCCGCGAACCGCCGAGATGATAAAGTATGCAAATAACTCTTTCCTTGCCACAAAGATATCATTTTCAAACGAGATCGGGAACATCTGCAAGGAACTGGGCATAAACACTTACCAGGTAATGTCCGCAGTCGGAAGGGATTTCAGGATAGGACCTCATTTCCTGAACGCAGGCGCAGGGTTCGGGGGTTCATGCTTCCCCAAGGATGTGAAAGCACTGATCGGTAAAGCCAAGGAAATCGGGTATGAACCACTGCTACTCAACTCTGTAATAGCGGTAAACGAAGGACAACCTCTCAGGATGGTAAAATTACTAAAGAATAAACTGGGCAATTTAAAAGGGAAAAAAGTCGCAGTACTGGTTCTTGCATTCAAGAACGATACCGATGATATCAGGGAATCAAGATCAATACCTGTAATAAAAGAGCTGCTGGATAATGGAGCAAAGGTCTCAGCTTATGACCCGATGGCGAATGAGAATATGAGAAAGCTCTTCGGGGGCATCGAATACTACAAAAGTGCGACCGATGCACTGCGCGGGGCAGATGCATGCCTTATAATGACCGAATGGGATGAGTTCAAATCGCTTGATAAGGAATTTGAAGTTATGAAACAAAATATAATAATCGATGGCAGGCACATGCTCACCCCGAAAAAAGATATCGAATATGTTGGCCTGTGCTGGTAGCACAATAATTATATATCGAAATATGTTAATAAAAAAAGCGTCTTAAAATTGAGGAGATGGAAACATAAAATCCATAATTCTTGCCGGAGGCTCAGGCACACGTCTGTGGCCGCTGTCACGTGAGCAGTATCCAAAACAGTTCTTGAAACTGGACAAAACTTCGCTATTTCAGGATACCCTGAAAAGATGTCTTGAGATATCGGCTATCCCGGAGATCTTCGTGGTAACGAACGAATTACAAAAGTTTTTCGCTACCGGACAGATAAACGAACTGGGATACGATTTTCCGATGGGAAATGTATTGATCGAGCCTGAAGGCAAGAATACCCTGCCTGCAATCTGCTTTGGGATGCAGGCGATCGAAAAACAATTCGGCAGATCCGTTGTGGGTATATTCCCTTCGGATCACATACTGGAGAAAAGCGCCATGAAAACGATCACAGGCGCGCAAGACCTGGCTTCCGGTTACCTGGTGACCTTCGGGATAGTGCCAAAATCACCGCACACAGGATATGGATACATAAAACCCGCCGAATCGACAGGCGCAGGGTACATGGTATCTGAATTCAGGGAAAAACCCTCTCTGGCTGATGCTAAAAGATATGTGAAGGAAGGGTTCCTCTGGAACAGCGGGATGTTCCTGTATGATACGGATGTGTTTTTCACTGAACTCAAAAGACATGCTCCCCCGGTTTTCGAAGCATTTCAGGCATCAGATGATATAAACTATGTCTACAGTAATGTGGATTCAGTCTCCATTGATTACGGCATCATGGAAAAATCAGACCGCGTAGCTGTTGTTAAACTTGATGAGAAATGGAGCGATGTTGGAAACTTCGACGCGATGTATGAGGAACTTGGGAAAGATGATTTCGGGAATGTTGTGTATGGTTGCGATGATGTCATGATCAATTCCACGGGTAATCTTGTGCATTCAAAACCAGGCAAGCTTATTTCGCTTATCGATATCAATGATACGGTCGTGGTTGATACTTCGGATGCGCTTCTTGTATGTCCAAGGAGCAGCAGCCAGAAAGTGAAAGAGGTCGTAACTGCGCTTAAGAATAAGAAGGATGAACGGGCATATCTCCACGAGACCGTATACAGGCCCTGGGGCTCATATACGATCCTTGAAAACTCGGAAAGGCATAAGATAAAGAACATAATAGTTTTGCCAGAGAAAAGATTGAGCCTCCAGCTCCACCACCACAGGAGCGAGCACTGGGTCGTCGTTAAAGGTATGGCCAGCGTCCATGTTGATGGCAAAGAGTTCTTTTTGCGACCGGGAGAGAGCACTTTTATAAAAGGCGGTGTGAAACACAGGCTCTCCAATCCCGGAAAGATCCCCCTTGAAATAATAGAGGTGCAACTCGGAGATCTGGTCGATGAAGATGATATCGTCAGGTTTGATGACGAATACGGGAGGGCCTGATGAAAGTCGTTATCCCGGCAGCAGGGGCAGGCAAACGCCTTTTCCCTCATACATTCACAAAACCCAAGCCCATGGTATATATCGCCGGCAAACCCATAATCGGGCATATCCTGGACAGGATGAGAGACGTGAAGCCAGATGAGATAATAATGGTCGTGGGCTACAAGAAGGAACAGATCATGTCCTATGTTGACAAGAATTAATCAGGAGTGTTCAACATTACATATGTTGACCAGGAAGAACAGCTCGGCCTTGGCCATTCTATCTATGTTGCTGCCGATGAGATCAGGGATTCGGATATAATGATCGCCCTCGGAGATATGATCTTCAAGGCAGGTTATTCCGAATTCTGCAGGCACTATCTGACAAACGGTGAATGTGCGGCGTCAATCGGTGTACGTGAAGTGGATGACCCGAAAAAATACGGCATTGTGGAAATTGAGGGGAACTATATAAAAAAACTGGAAGAAAAACCCACACGCCCGAAATCCAATCTCGGGATCGCCGGGGTATATTTCATAAAAGAGACGACTGTCCTTTTGTCGATACTTGATGAAATGATCAAGAAAAATATCCGCACGCGCGGAGAATACCAGCTTACTGATGCGTTGCAAGAGATGGTAAAAAGCGGTTACCGTCTTAAAACCTTCCCGGTTTCAAGCTGGTATGATTGCGGTCATCCGGAATCATTGCTTGAGACAAACAGAGTGCTGCTCGATGAAAAAGAGAATATTGATAATGTGGAAGTATTGAAGGATTCTGTCATTATCCAGCCTGTTGCAATCGGGGAGAACGTCACCATTATAAATTCAGTTATCGGACCGCATGCGTCCATAGCAAGCGATTCGTATATCGAGAGCAGCATCATCTCAGACAGCGTGATAGGATCGCGATCCCACATATCCAAGGTCAACCTCCAGCGCTCAATCGTCGGTGATGATGCCAGCGTGCACGGGAAACATAATTCTCTCAACATAGGTGACCTGTCGTCCATTGAATTCTGAAGGTAACATGAAAAAAGCAATGGTAACAGGCGGGGCAGGATTTCTCGGTTCGCATCTGTGTGATCTACTGCTGGCAAAAGGTTTTGAAGTGATCTGCGTGGATAACCTGATCACAGGCAGCGAACAGAATATCGCACACATAAAAACCGATAAATTCACCTTTATAAAACATGATGTGACAAAACCGCTTTACCTTGAGGATAACATAGATTTCCTCTTTCAGCTTGCAAGCCCTGCCAGTCCTATAGATTACCTGGAATTGCCGATACAGACCTTAAAGGTAGGAGCTCTGGGCACACACAACATGCTCGGTATCGCCAAGGAACACGGGGCGCGCTTTTTACTCGCTTCCACCTCGGAGGTTTACGGCGACCCGCTAGTGAATCCCCAGAGCGAGGAGTACTGGGGTAACGTGAATCCCATAGGTCCCCGCGGGGTATATGACGAAGCGAAGCGGTTTGCAGAGGCTATTACCATGGCATATCACAGGTATCATGAAGTGGATACACGGGTCGTTCGGATCTTTAACACATATGGGCCGAGGATGCGCCTGAATGACGGAAGAGTGGTACCGAACTTCATTAAGCAGGCTCTTGGCGGCGAAGATCTCACCGTGTACGGCGACGGCTCCCAGACAAGAAGTTTCTGCTACGTGCGCGATGAAATTGATGGGATTTACCGATTGATGATGTCGGATTACTCTCATCCAGTTAATATCGGGAACCCTGAAGAGCACACCATACTTGAGTTTGCGGAGATCATAATCAGGATAACCGGAAGCAGCTCGAGAATTTCTTTTAAAGACCTGCCGGTCGATGACCCCAGGCAGCGAAAGCCCGACATAACTAAAGCGCGAAAGCTTCTGGGATGGGAGCCGAAGGTTTCCCTTGAACAGGGATTGAAAGAAACAATAAAGTACTTCAAGGATGTTTTAGAACCCTGAAATAAATGAAAATTTTAGTAACCGGCGGCGCGGGTTTTGTAGGATCGAATCTGGCAATTAATTTTAAGAAAAACGGGAAAGGTCATGACGTTCTGGCTCTTGATAACCTTAAAAGAAGAGGGTCGGAACTGAATATCCGGAGATTAAAAGAGAACGGCGTTGAGTTCATACACGGGGATATAAGGAACAAGGAGGATTTTGAAGCTGCAGGTAAACCGGATCTTATAATTGAATGTTCGGCTGAACCTTCAGTGCTGGCTGGTTTTGGTTCATCCCCTGATTATCTTTTAAACACTAACCTCCTGGGCACCATCAACTGTCTTGAATATGCAAGAAAATGCAGGGCTGACATTGTATTTCTATCTACGAGCAGGGTCTATCCGGTCAGGACGCTCAACAACCTGAATTTTATCGAAACACCCACAAGGTTTGAACTGTCCGATAAGCAGGATGTGCCAGGCGTATCATCAGGATGGTATACTGAAAATTTCCCGCTGGGTGGCCCCCGCACATTATACGGAGCCACAAAGCTTGCATCTGAACTGGTCATCCAGGAATACATAGAAATGTACGGGATGAAAGGGATAATAAACCGCTGCGGTGTTCTTACCGGAAGCTGGCAGATGGGTAAGGTTGACCAGGGAGTTGTAGTCCTTTGGGTTGCGAAACATCATTACAGGCAGCCCCTGAGTTATATAGGCTATGGCGGTAAGGGAAAGCAGGTGAGGGATATCCTGCATATAAATGACCTGTACCGCCTTTTAGAGATACAGATCAGCGACATGGCGTCCCATAGCGGCGAAATATACAATGTCGGCGGAGGGCCGCAATGTTCAGTGTCACTGCTTGAGCTGACGCAGCTCTGCCAGGAATATACCGGGAATAAAGTGCCTATAAAAAGCATTAACGAAGACAGACCCGGGGATATAAGAATATATATAACTGATAATAGCAAGATAACGGGAAGAACAGGCTGGAAGCCTGAGATTAAGGTCGAACAGATAATAGAAGAAATTTCAAACTGGATTAAGGAGAATTCGGAATCACTGAGGCCGATACTTGCATGATTTAAAAGGAGGCGCAAAAATGGACATTGCTTTGATCACAGGTTCAGCAGGTTTGATAGGCGCTGAATCTGTCCGGTTTTTCAGCAAAAAGGGTTTCAATATCGTTGGAATAGACAATAACATGAGAAAAGTGTTTTTCGGTGACGAGGCATCCACCGAATGGAGCCGGAAAAAACTTGAGTCTGAGATAAAAAATTACGTTCATTACAGCGAGGACATCCGGGATAAATCAGCTATGGAAGCCATCTTTAAAAAATATAATAAAGATATAAAATTGATTATCCATACTGCTGCACAGCCGTCCCATGACTGGGCAGCAAAGGATCCGTTCACTGATTTCACGGTTAATGCTAATGGTACACTGACGCTCCTTGAAATGACACGGAAGTACTGTCCTGATGCCGTGTTCATATTCACTTCCACTAATAAGGTATATGGCGACACTCCTAACAGCCTGCCGCTGGTCGAACTTGAAACACGGTGGGAAATCGATGAATCACATCCCTATTATAAAAACGGGATTGACGAATCCATGAGCGTTGATCATACGAAACACAGCCTGTTCGGTGCTTCGAAACTCGCTGCCGATGTACTTGTCCAGGAATACGGCAGGTACTTCAACATGAAAACAGTCTGCTTCAGGGGCGGATGCCTGACCGGACCCGGCCATTCATCCACGGAACTTCACGGGTTCCTTGCATATCTTATGAAATGCGCTGTCACTGGTAAACATTATACGGTATATGGCTACAAAGGCAAGCAGGTCAGGGATAACATCCATAGTTTCGATCTTGTGAACGCTTTCTGGCATGTCTATAAAAAACCAAGAACCGGAGAGGTATATAATATGGGAGGGAGCAGGCATTCCAACTGCTCGATGCTGGAGGCCATACGCATGTGTGAAGAAATCACCGGGAAAAAAATGGACTATTCGTATATCGAAAATAACCGGATAGGCGATCATATCTGGTATATAAGCGATGTGAACAAATTCAAATCCCATTATCCGGGATGGAACTACAAATACAACCTTAAAGACATAATGGTTGAAATATTCAGGAACAGCGTTTTCTCGCAAATCCAGTAAAACATGGTAACCATATCAAGATGTCAAAGATTTCAATCGTAGTCCCGGCACATAATGAAGAAGAAAACATTCCCAACTTACTTGAAGAACTCCTTCCTGTTCTTGAAGGCAATGAGGAAACAAGGGACTATGAACTGGTAATAGTAAACGACAACAGCTCTGACAGGACGCCTGAAATAATAGAAACGCTAGCAGGCCAGAACCCAGGGGCAGAGTGCCGGTGAACAGGTTTAATACTTGGTTTCTGGGCTGCTAGCGTTTCTATTATTTAAGGCGTGCTGTCAGAGCTGTTGTGGTTTTGTATTACCAGT
>CABMIA010000122.1 GCA_902386085.1 uncultured archaeon | reverse complement strand
TAATATTTTATTTTGAAAAATTAAAAGACGGTGTAAAAACTTATCGAAGTATCAAAGAATTAACAGCCTTCTCAATAGCTCCACCTTTCATAGTAGAAGACAAAACATTGTATGATGAAAAAATAGACGAGTTTTACGGCGAATTAAATGATGAAATTGACATCGAATTAACTAAGATTATAAAAGAATCATCTTCAAATGAAATAAAAGTAATGCCCGAAATAAATATTAATACTTTGCCACCAATCAAGAATGCTTCTGTTCAAATATCTGGAAACTCTCGACATCCGAAAGGTATTGAATCAGTAACAGTTAATGGGGAATATGCCGGGGCTGAAACTTGGGGCAGAACAATTCCATTAAAAGAAGGTAATAACACAATTACCATTATCGCTAAGAGTAAAACCGGAGAACAAACTAGTGAACAACTTGTTATTCAATATATAAAGCCAATTGATGAAGCTGGTGTTTTTATAACATTCCCAACAGCATCCGATGAGCACAAAACAAAAAATGTTCTTGGAAGAAACCAATTTTCTGAGAAATTTATACTTGGAATGGATGAGGAAAAAAAATATATTACAATCCCATGGAATGGAAAAGAATCACATATATCCATGTTTTGTGGAACAGGCACAGGAAAATCCACACTTGTCTCTTCAATTTCACTTCAATCAATATTTCAGAGTACACCTGTTGTGATTTTTGACCCAAAAGATGGTTGGGGAATATCGTTAATTAAACCACTAAATGATATTTTAAATCAATTAGATGATCAGAAGAAAAAATCAATTCAAGAAAGATTTAAATTAACGAATCAATCCATGAATGGGTTTGATTTTTCAAAGCCAATTAGATTTGATTTAGATGGCAAGGACTATGAAATTAAATATAATCTCTTTTCATTTGATGAAAATGTTTTACAAAAAATAAAGGGTGCAAAAGAATATAGAACTCCTTTATTAAATATTCCAAATGTATACCCATTCCCAGAAAAAACCGAAAGAGAGAACATAGACAGGTTTAGAGATGCTTGTGACATGGTTGCAACAAGTTTTGTTGGGGCTTTAAATTTAAAAGGTGATGCTGCCTATAATTCTGAAATCTCATCTATATTGCAGGACTATCATCAGGATAAAAAATCATTTTTTACAAGAGAGGATTTTATTGAGATATTATCTGAACATGACCCCAAAAAAATAAATAAAAAAAATATGGAGAAATTAGAGCAAGGTGTTGAAAGATATTGTACTGCAAATGCTAAATTTATTGCCAGGGATGAAAAATCCGTGATCCCAACAGATGAGATATTTAATAACCCATTTATAGAAGAAAATAAGATAATTACAATTTCAATTTTTGATATTCAGAGCATTGGGGCGATGGCGGAGCAAGATAAAACAAAGATTATGACAATGTATTCTTCATCGGTCACTGGTCAAATATTTGATTATATAAATAAGAAAAATCCTCCAAAAGGAGTGGGTTACAAAATAGGTATGCCTAAGGTCTGGCTAATTTATGATGAGGCACATAATTTAATAGAAGAAGGAAAATCTACATCAAACAATAATATTAAAAGAATTATGCAAGAAGGGCGTTCTTTAGGTGCATTTGCAATTATTATTTCTCAAAAGCCACAAAATGTTGATATCACTGCCAGAGCGCAAGCAAAAAATAGAATATATTCAGAAGTTACATGGGATTCAATAAGTCGAGATTTAAATGTTTCAGATGATATAAAGGAAAAGATAAGAGATAAGGTTAGCAAATCCAAAAAATCTACGAAAATGATGACCTTAGTTAATGATGAAAATCCGGAAGGGATATTAATATACCCTTTAACGTCTCCTCAATGTATTTTGGCAAAAACGGATATTATCAATCTGTTATAATTTAAGTTATGGAATTCTATAATACCACAGGGTCACTGGATACTAACACCAAGGGTTTACAAAAAAACTTTCAACAAATCTGCGTTCATCTGCGTTCATCTGCGGTTTTTTTTCTGAAATCTGACACTTTATTTTCGGTAAAGCCTGAGGGGAGTTAGGAACATGCAGCTATTCGGCATAAAAACGCCTCTCATAAAACCCGGAGATGATATGGCAGAAGTTCTTATCAAGGCGCTGAAGAGAGTGAACATCAGACCGCAGCTTAATGATATATTTGTGCTCGCCGAATCAGCTGTGGCAAGCGCTGAGGGGCGAATTGTTGAACTTGAAAGCGTTGTGCCAGGTAAAAAAGCGATAGCACTTTCAAAACTCTATCAGAACGACCCCAGGAAGATGGAATTGATTATCAGGGAATCTGATGAGATACTCGGCGGGATTCCAGGTGTCGTGGTCACTATTACAAAAGGCGTGCTTTCCCCGAGCGCGGGCATAGATAATTCCAACGCGCCTGAAGGTCATGTGGTCCTGCTGCCTGAGAACCCGAGAAGAAGCGCGATTGAAATACGGGAAAAGCTTATGAAAGAATACGGATGCAGCCTTGCCGTGATCATAGGCGACAGCAGGACGCAGCCGCTGCGCCTGGGATGCGTTGGCATCGCGCTTGGCTGCGCCGGTATAGAGCCTGTAGAGGATGCAAGAGGAAGAAAAGACCTTTTCGGGAAACCTCTTTTGATCACGCGGCGCGCGACTGCTGATAACCTGGTCTCGGCTGCGCAGATCATCATGGGCGAGGCGGACGAGAGCACGCCTGCTGTGCTTATCAGGGATGCGCCGGTGAGATTTATTGAGGGGAGCGAGGATATTGCACAGATTTCGAGGGAGGAGTGCCTGTATTTTGCTTGTTTTGATAAATAAGAAAATAGAAAAATGTAAAAATATTGGGGAACGAAGGATTTTTATATTGCAAGGACATTAATTATTGAGAGCTTTGTTATGGTGCGGTATGAACCCGGATTCCGTGCTTAATGGATTTCGTATCCTTATAGGCCATAATGAAGAAGAATATCAAGTATTTAAGGCAGACAGTTTATTTAGTGATGAAGGTGCTATGATGAAAAATAATATTAATGGATTTAAACATGTAAATCTTTTAGTAGTGATCGCCGTAATAGCTGCGGCGGTCGCGGTTGCGGGATGCAGCGGAACAAAGGCTCCACAGTCACAGCTTGATTTCACAGCCAAATCAGCTACTGGGCTAATTATTACCAACAACGGTGGAGACCCGGTTATTTTGAAAGATGAGAAAATAACAGTAAAAAGAGCAGTCAATGATAAAGTGATTGATGGATTGTGGGGAGTGCCATTATACGGCAGCGCTCCGGAATTCCAGGAAGCACCTGCAGTCGATACGCTGAAACCTGGCCAGAAAATCAGGCATATCTGGAAGGAACCATTATCTCTGGGCGAGGTCCTTCTGATATCAGTTCAGGATGCACCAACGGGAAAAACTATTGTAGATACAAAAGTAACAGTTACGTAATTTACAATATCCCTTGAGATTTTTACTTTTTTTCAGATCAGAAAATCTATAACTTTATCAGGCTGTAACGGGCCTGTAACGTTAGTTTAATATACCATGGGATTGTTTAAAAAGCGTTGGGCAGGTAATTTTTTTTAAATACACCACAACCCACCTATCCCATACCTGCCCATACATCCTTATTATCAACATACCTGGTAACACCAATATATATTCAATTATTATCCGGGTAGCACTAAAGTAGCACGATTTTCCTCAGCGGCTTTATATGACCCCGCCGCCATTTCCATTCTAAATGCCTCTGATTGCGAATAAAAAAGATCTTTCGAGAATAATCCTCCATGCAGATATGGACTATTTCTTCGCCCAGTGCGAGGAAAGAGAGCAACCTGAGATAAAAGGCAAGCCTGTGGTGATTTGCGTTTACTCCGGGCGCAGTAAGGATAGCGGCGCAGTGAGCACAAGCAACTACGAAGCCCGCAAATTCGGGATAAAAGCCGGAATGCCTATCGTTCGGGCAAAAAAGCTGGCACCTGAGGCTGTATTTTTGCCTGTCAATATGGAACTTTACCACGGCATCTCGGATGAAGTGATGGAAATACTGAGAGAGTATTCAGGGACGCTGGAACAGGAAAGCGTGGATGAGGCATTCTGCGACCTCACAGGCAAAGTTACGGATTTTGAAGAAGCAAAGATGCTTGCTGCGAGTATAAAAGAGGAAATAAAGCAGAAGGTCGGATTGACATGTTCTATCGGGGTGGGGCCGAATAAACTCGTTGCAAAGATAGCTTCAGATTACCGGAAACCTGATGGATTGACGGTTGTTAAACCGGATGAAGTGAAGCAGTTCCTGGCTCCTCTTAAGATCACAGACCTTGCAGGCGTGGGTAAAAAGACAGGCGAGAGATTGAACGAACTTGGGGTCAAAACAATCGGGGAGATGGCAAAGCTGTCCACCGATGATTTGATCAGGGAGTTCGGGAAAGCAAAAGGTTTGTGGTTAGAGCAGGCATCGCAGGGTATCGATGACTCACCTGTTATAGAGCGTGAAGGCACAGGGCAGATTGGACGGATAAGTACGTTGAGAGAAGATACCAGGGACCTCACAGTCATCCTTGATGCCGTCTACAGCCTTTCAGAAGACGTTTATAAAAAGCTGGAAGCGCGGAACCTCAGCTTCAAATCCGTTTCTTTTGTCGGGATTTCCACTGATTTTAAGACCCGGACAAAAAGTCATACCCTTGATGCACCCGTAAGAGATCTGGACACCATAAGAACAATTGCAGGGAACCTTGCAAAAGCATTTCTCGATGAGAATCACCTTCCTCTTCGAAGAGTGGGAGTAAGGGTTTCTAACCTGGCAGGCAGGAAAGGCCAGAGAACCCTTGGAGAGTTTTAAAATCTTAAAAAGGTATCATGAATTATGTAGTCCCGAATCATAACCCTTTTTAACTCCCTCAACCTACTCCTGTGCCATGATCCTGGGCATCGATATCGGCGGCGCAAACACCAAAATAGCATCAGACGGCGGCAGGCTTGTGGAACTGCATTACCTGCCCCTCTGGAAGAACACAGAACTCCCCCTGGTGCTCCGTGGCATCGCATCGCGCGTTGCGCCCGATAAAGTGGGAGTAGTGATAACTGGCGAGCTTGCGGACTGCTTCCCGGACAAGGAGGCAGGGCTTTCATACATTATGGACGCAGTGAATAACGCCTTCAAGGATGCCTGGTTCCTTGACAGCAGCGGGATTTTTACGAAACAAAAAAAGCGCAGCATAGCAGCGGCTAACTGGATGGCATCCACCCTCGCCGTGGGACGGGATTTCAGGGACTGCATCTTTGTGGACACCGGTTCCACTACAACCGATATTATCCCGATCAGGAATTATGAACCCCTTGCGGCAAAAAGTGATTTTGAACGGTTAAGACGAAGCGAGCTGGTATATTCCGGGGTGCTGCGCACAAATATCGCTGCAATTCTTGACACCGTTGAGCTAAGCGGTGCAGCCTCACGCATCTCGTCTGAACTTTTCGCTATAACTGCTGATGTATATCTTGTCCTGGGCATGATATCTCCCGAAGATTATACATGCGATACTCCGGACGGGGCGGGAAAGGATAAAATCGATGCAAAAAGAAGGCTTGCACGCGTGGTATGCGCCGACCTCGCAGAGATAAAAGATGATGAACTGCGTTCAATGGCGAAGCAGGTTATGGAAAAGCAGGTTGAGGATATTGAAGAAGCCATTAAGTATGCGGCGCAGTACAATGATTTAAAACGAATCGTCGCTTGCGGTCTTGGGGAGTTTCTGATTAAAAAAGCTGCCGATCGACTGGGATTTGAAGCCGTTCTGATTTCAGAAAAATATGGCAAAGAAATATCAAAGGTGTTCCCTGCGTACGCTGTCGCGCTTTTACTGAACGATTTTTTGAAGCAAACGTCAATTAGGAATAGAAAACCATAATTGAAATCTAACTGGAACTGAAAATCTCCAATACTTTAATTACTCACCCCGTCAATCAGAACAGGGGTGATAATATGAGTGATTTAAAAGATCTTTTGGAACGATTATCGAATGCCCACGGCGTTTCAGGATATGAAGGAAGCGTCAGGCAGATTATTGAAGAGGAAGTAAGACCTTACGTTGATGAAATCAGAACCGATAAAATGGGCAACCTCATTGCCACAAAACATGGCGGCTCGCCCGTGGTGATGCTTGCCGCGCACATGGATGAGATAGGGCTTATGATAAAATACGTGGACGACAAGGGGTTCGCGCGCTTTACCAAGACAGGCGGATGGTTTGACCAGACGCTCCTTAACCAGAGGATGATATTGCACACCGAGAACGGTCCCGTGTATGGCGTGCTGGGCTCAAAACCTCCCCATGCCATGAAAGAAGAAGATAAGAACAAGGTGATAAAGGCGGAGGATATGTTCATCGACTTTGGCGCAACGAGCAAGGAGGATGCAGACCGGCTTGCTGTAAAAATTGGAACCCCTGTCACTTCTGATGCAGAGTTCAAATCCCTCGGCAACGACAGGGTAACGGGCAAAGCTTTTGATAACCGCGCAGGCTGTGCGATGCTCATCGGGGCGCTTTCAGAAATGAAGGACATCAAAGCAACAGTTCATGCCGTTTTTACAGTCCAGGAAGAGGTGGGACTTAAAGGAGCCAAAACAAGCGCTTTCGGATTGAATCCCGACGTGGCGCTGGCTACCGATGTTACCATAACAGGCGACCATCCCGGAATAGAGAAAAAGGATTCAGCCATCGAGATGGGAAAAGGACCTGCAGTTACGGTAAGTGATGCCGACGGTAGGGGCATAATCGTTCCCGAGCCCGTGCTGAAATGGCTTAAGGAAGCGGCCGAATCAAACGGCATTCCCTATCAGCTTGATGTGGGGAGCGGCGGAACCACGGATGCATCAGCTATACATCTCACGAAGGAAGGAATCCCGACCGGTGTCATCAGCCCGCCCTCACGGTACATCCACACCCCGGTTTCTGTACTGAGCATGAGCGACCTTGAAAACGCGGTTAAACTTGTTGCAAGGGCGGTTGAGATCGTGGATAGGTTTTTCTAATTATGAAATAATTAACACGGAAGAATAAAATAATGAAGAACGTTGAAATGTCAGTGGATGGGAACATCTTAACTATCAAGGTGGATTTAAGTAAAGATTTCGGACCATCATCATCAGGAAAAACGATTATCATCGCCTCGACTGAAGGCAACCAGTCCGTGCCTGGGAAGGAAGCTGTGAAGATCGGGCTGAATGTTTATAAGAAGAAATAAAAACCGAAGATGAAGGCTGCAAAACTGCAAAGTTACATTCGCATAAATGCTAACAAGCTGAATGAACTTCCCATCCGCCGCATCTCCTTCACCACGCCTAATCGCGCAGCCCTCGCTGCTGCGGCAAAGGCGCTGTACTCTGCTTTTCTGGAAGCGCCGGACAGTGTAAAAAAGTTGCTGGAATTCGTGGGCGCGCGCCTGGATGCGAAGCCTGAGGAGAGCGATGTTGTGCATGACCTCCTCACGCATCTGGCAGAGCAGATGATCGAGATGAATAAAGAGAAGAATGCGGAGATAAAGAGTTTCTTGGACTTCCTGAAAGGTGAAATAGACGCTTCTATTGACGATTTATCCAACAAGACCGCAATTCAGGAATATTATAAGCATGAATTCCAAACCTTAATAGATGTGCTTGTCAAGAACAAAAAGAAGCTGAAGGCTGGATACAATCCAAAAGACCCAGAGCCGTATAAACTTCTACTCAAATGGTACGACGCTTCGATGACAAAACTTGCGCCGCTTCTGAGGAGGATTGAAGCAACCGATGGGCTGATTGATGCGATAGTTTACAGGCTGTCGGGCTGACTGAGGATGAAACAAAGATAGTTGAGGAAAGTATTTCAGGTAATAAAGATTTAAATACCAAAGAAGATACAAAATAATATGTAAATATATAAAATGGAGAGAAATATGAACACTGCGGCTGAAGCTGAAAGTGCATCTGATATTTTTATCGAAACCCTCAGAAAAATGGATAGTGAAATCGAGTCCTCGATAGAGACGCTTGAAATCTTAAGCGATAGCGAAACCCTGAAAGCAATCGAAGAGGGATTGGAGGACATCAAAGCAGGCAGGGTCATAAGTTTCGAAGATTTCTTAAAGAAACATGGGTATGAAGTATAAACTTCTTTTATCGCATAAGTTCGATAAAGATTTTTCCCGGCTTGAAAAGACCTTGCAGGAAAGAGTCGTTGAAAGTCTCAGGGAATTAAATGAAAATCCACATGCAGGGAAGCAGTTGAAGGGAAAACTTAAAAACTTATTGTCGTGGCGGGTAGGGAAATATCGAATATTATACCAAATACATGAAGAAAAATTACTTGTTTTTGCTATATCTGTACATCACAGAAAGCATGTATATGATTAATGCCTCCCGCATCT
>CABMIA010000121.1 GCA_902386085.1 uncultured archaeon | reverse complement strand
TTCCTCATCAGCATCTGGGGCGGACCGAGAAAGGATTACTCTGCGATCAAATTCTTCATATACACGCATGTAGCAAGTCTTGTGATGCTGCTTGCCATCTTTACACTCTACTTCAATGCATGGCAGATATCAGGAACCCCCAATTTTGACATGCTGTACCTCCTGAAAAACTATTCGCTAATCGAATCCCCGTTGATCAAGGATGCAATATTCCTTGCGTTACTGTTCGGGTTTATCGTTAAGATGCCGGCTGTTCCCTTCCACACATGGCTGCCCGATGCGCATGTCGAGGCCCCAACTGCTGGCAGTGTCATACTTGCGGCCCTCCTGCTCAAAATGGGAGGCTACGGCCTGTTCAGGGTAATACTTCCACTCCTGCCGTATTCAGGTTCACCTGATAAGATGATCACACTGATGGCGATAATAGGGGTATTAAGTATTCTTTACGGAACGTTCCTTGCACTCGCCCAGCGCGACCTTAAGAAAATGGTGGCATATTCGAGCATCAGTCATATGGGCTATGTAATGCTCGGGGCAGCTGCACTTATCCCGCTTTCCGTAAGCGGAGCGATGTTCCAGCAGTTCTCCCATGGTCTGATAACATGTGTGCTGTTCATGTCATGCGGTGTGATCCAGCACGGAGCGGGAACAAGGATCATAGGCGATCTCGGCGGCATAGACAAACTTATGCCAAAGCTAGCGTTCCTCATGCTGGCCGGTTTCCTTGCCTCGCTCGGATTGCCGGCAATGAGCGGGTTCGTAGCTGAATTCCTTGTCCTTGTCAATTCTTATTTCACGCTTCCCACTTTCGTGATACTTGCGCTCTTCGGCATTGTATTCACGGCAGGATACCATCTCTGGGCAATGCAAAGAGCGGTATTCGGAACCTACAATGAAAAACTGGGACATGTGCATGACGCGGCGAACTATGAGATTATCTCGATGGCCATACTCGTACTGCTGATAATATTCTTCGGTCTTAATCCGAACCCGGTGCTTAACATGATGACTACGAATGCAAACCAATTGCTTGAATTTGCCGGGGGCTTGAAAGGAGTGATAACATGAGTTATGTTTTACTTGCCCCTGAGATCCTGCTGACATGCCTGGCATTATTGATCGTATTACTTGGTCTTCTGGTCAGCGACAGATCAAAGAATATGCTGGGATACTTGAGCGCTGCTGGACTTGTAGCCTCACTTGCTTATATTCTGGGCACGAAAGGGGAAGGGAGCTTCTTCTATAATGCGCTGGTAATCGATCCGCTGTCACAGTTCTTCAAAATGATATTTTTGATAGTATCACTGCTTGCCGTGATAGCGTCGATAAGATATTTTGAAAATAACCGAAACCAGGATGAGTATTATGCGCTGCTTCTTCTTGCCACCGTGGGTATGATGGTGGTAGCCTCGGCCAACGACCTCATAGCGCTGTTCGTCGGGTTTGAGCTTGCAAGCATGTCAACATACGTACTTGCAGGATTTGAGAAAAAGAACCC
The DNA here is from genome assembly GCA_902386085.1 of uncultured archaeon. Taxonomy (GTDB): domain Archaea; phylum Halobacteriota; class Methanosarcinia; order Methanosarcinales; family Methanoperedenaceae; genus Methanoperedens. The sequence continues at coordinate 8,928 of CABMIA010000121.1, read as the reverse complement.
GGCATCCCTTGAGGCTGCGCTGAAATATTTCATCATCGGTTCCCTTTCATCTGCTTTGATGTTATTCGGCATGTCGCTGGTCTATGGCGTGACCGGTTCCACAAATATTCATGCGATTATCGAGTATTTCAAAACCAATCCTGCGGTCAGCCTTGACATCGTAGCACTGGTATTCCTGATTGCCGGATTTGGCTTCAAGATGGCACTTGTACCTTTCCACATGTGGGCGCCCGATACATACGAAGGCTCGCCGAGCGTCGTATCTGCCCTGCTTGCAGCGGGCTCAAAAAAGATGGGTTTCGTTGCCGCATTCCGGGTTCTCGTGCTTGCCCTGGTCGCTGTGCGCATCGATCTTCAATTAGCCTTCGCGATTCTTGCAATTGTCACAATGACTTACGGCAACATCGTTGCAATCTCCCAGCGCAGCATCAAGCGCATGCTCGCCTATTCATCGATAGCGCAGGCAGGTTACATATCCCTGGCATTCGTGGTCACAACCCAGATGTCAATTGGCGGGGGCATACTCCTTGCCCTGGGGCATGCATTGATGAAAGGCGGGGCGTTTATTGCAGTGGCAGTGGTTTCGTATATGGTTCTCTCTGATAATAAGGAAGCAAAGAACACAGACGATCTTAATCATTTCGCAGGGCTTGGTAAACGCGCTCCGATAACGGCATTCTCTTTGTTCGTGTTCTTCCTTGCGCTTGCAGGGATACCGCCGTCGGCTGGCTTTATAGGAAAGTTCGTTATTTTCTATTCGATAACAACCGAAGCCGTGAGGATGGCAAGCAGTTGGCTTCTCTTTATCGTGATCGTGGCGATATTGAATAGCGCGCTCTCCATCTATTATTATGCACGCGTGATAAGGTACATGTACGTGATGCCTCCGGCAGGAGAGAGAATAAAAGAACCTACCCCCTATGTAATAGCTATATTACTGGCTGTTATAGGGACGATCGGAATAGGATTATATCCCGACCCTTTTATTAACTGGGCGCTGGAAGCAGCAAAAGTATTAGGAGTGAGCTAAAATGGCAGATTGTGAACTTTGCGGTGTGGCAAGACCGACATTGTGCCCTGTGAAAGTGAACGACCCGGGTGTCACGGCAGCATATCCTACAGGCACCTGGAGAGGTATTAACGAAGAATGCCTGGAAAGCTGCCGCATGGCGAATCTTAACAGGATACCTTCGGATGCGAGGAAATGCGACCTATGTAAAGCGGGAAATGTGCCTCTTTTTGTGGTAAAGGTCAGGGTGCCGACATTCCAGGAGCCCTACCATAGAGAGGTTGACAGGGCTATCTGCGAGAGCTGCTTTGAGGCATGCGAGGATACGATAAAAAGGCGGGAAGCTGAGAAGGAAGAGGGCCACCATCACTGAGGTTAGTTATTTCTTCACTGCTTTGCAATATTCCCGGGAGAAGCCTCGTACTTGGAAGGGCATTTTGTTAACATCTTGTATGCCTTGAACTCATTATTGTCAAACTGTCCTGTCGCCACCACCTGAATATTCGTATATCCGGGAGGAATATCCGGCTTTTCGCCAGTATAGTTAACATCGATCGTTGTAGTGCCATCTGTCATTTTGAACGTCAACGTTCTGGAGAGAGGGTCCCACTTATCAGTGCCAGTAATAAGCGACCCATTGACAAGGATTATCTTGCCTGCCAGTTTCTCTTTTGCGGCGACAGCTTCGCTCACTTCATACTGGTTCGATGCCACTCCCATATAGGCAAGGTATCCAAGTAATGCTATAATAATGGCAACCCCGAAGATCAATCGTTGTTTTTTGTTCATTTGTATCCTTACGAACTATACTGATAGCTTAAAACTTAAATGTTTCCTTTTGGTCGGCATACTATTAATCTTAACCTGACTATTGAGGCAGCATGGAACTTCTACTTATAATCCTCATAGCATTCTTCGTCGCCCTCATTTTCTCAATGCTCGGCCTGGGTGGAGCGATCATATATACACCGTTTTTCTTCTGGACAGGACTCCCTCTTCTAACTGCCATCCCTATGGCCCTGCTGTTGAATGCGATAACGGCAGCCTCAGCCTCGATGACCTACCTGAAACTCCGGCTTGTAAATACGCGAATCGCTTATCCGATCATCCCCACCTCAATCCTCGGTGCGCTTATCGGTTCGTACCTTGTGCGCCTGGTTGACATGAAAATCATAATCCTGTTACTTTCGGCAATACTCTTACTTGCAAGTATAAGGATACTTTTTTTTAGTAGTATCAGCTTTTCGATCGGAAAAACGATTGACAGGAAGATATTGATCGGCGCACTTGTCGGTTTTTTGATCGGGGTGATCTCCTCGCTCGTGGGTATCGGCGGGGGAACTTTTATCGTACCGCTTCTTATGATCCTCGGTTTTGAAACAAAAAATGCTATCGCCACTTCTTCTTTCATCATAACCTTCGTATCCTTATCAGGCTTCATCGGGCACCTGGGTTTCGTGGGCCAGCCGATGGAAATGAGCATGCTCTTTTTTGCAGGAATGGCTGCATTTGCAGGTGCTCAGACAGGTTCGAGGTTATTCAGGCATATCTCATCAGCGACAATTAACAGGATGTTTGCGCTCATTTTGTTGCTTGTGGTGGGTAAATTATTATACGGATTGACCTAAAGCTATTCAAGCTTCTTCAATTCCTTGAAATCAATGATGGTGGAGATCGGATAGGTGGAAACCTTAATGCCTGACTCCTCCACTGCCGCCATTGCATTTACGCCCGCATATACTGCAATTCCTACATTCCCGGTTTCAACGGGTGCGTTAAGAACCGACTTTCCGGGTTTTCCTATCTCGGCAACGCTTCCGACCCCTGCATCCATCACGGATTGGAGGACGGCTTCAGCGTCTGAAAGCGCAGATGCGGGGATCTCCCGGAGGTTGGCAAGGAGTTTGCCCGAACCCGTATCCACCGCATCAAGAACACGCGTCAGCTTCTTTGAGATGAAAATCCGCATCGGGTCTATGGTTGTCCCATTGTAAACGATGATATCCTCAAAATACAGCGGTTTCCTATTTTTCACTTCAAGTATGCCGCCATATCTGGTATTCACGGGAATACCGTTTTTCATCAGGATCCCGTCGATCGTTATGCTGCACATAGTCGCTATCCCTATCTTTCCTTCCGGGATTTTTATATCGGAAGTGACAGTGCCCTCATCTATCAGTTTTATATAAGGGCTTATGGAATAGCCATCGTACATAACATGATGAAGTATCTCCATTGTTTTATCGAAGTCTTTCTTGTCTAAAACCGAGGTGTTGATTATAACATTACCCTGCCCTGTCCTGGGGTTGAACGTGGTATCGTAGATGAGCTTTTCTATTCGTGTGATAATGAATCCAAGACGGTCGCCTACCAGCGCATTGTTAAGCTCATTAATCCCGCTCTCCGTAATAATCCTGCCATCGTATCCCTGGCGCTGTGTGAGACCCCGCTCATCCAGGATGCGGAGATGATAGCGGACACCCCGTTCTCCGATAGGGTATCCGCGTTCGTTCATCTTGTCTGCTATGAGCCTCGCTCCAATGGGTTCGTTGTTCTCAAAGAGTATCCTCAGTATCTCTATGAGTTTACGCTGCACCATCGAGTCGATCGTTGTTGTATTCATTTTATTTTGATTAGATTATGTTCAGGTACCGGTTGATTTCCCAGTCATGTACGCTTATCCTGTATGCATCCCATTCAGCCCTTCCAAGCCTCATGAAGTCCGCATATACGTGCTCTCCGAGCGCCTCCCTGATAATATCATCGGTTTCCAGGTAATCCAGGGCTTCTTTAAGGCTGCCCGGCAATGAATCTATCCCATAGTTCTTTCTCTCTTCATCCGACAGATGGAAGAGGTTAAGATTGGTGGGCTCGCCAGGGTCAATCTGGTTCTCAACGCCGTCAAGCCCTGCCATTAAGATTACGGCAAAGGAAAGGTACGGGTTGCATGAAGGGTCAGGGCTTCTAAGTTCAACGCGCGTGCTCATTCCCCGCGCTGCCGGTATGCGGATCATGGAAGAACGGTTCGCTCCTGACCATGCGATATAGACCGGGGCCTCGTACCCTGGCACGATCCTCTTGTAGCTATTGACTATCGGGTTTGTGACCGCTGTGAACGATTTAACATGTTTCTTGAGACCTCCCACAAAGTAACGGAGTGTATCGCTGACCTCCATATCCTTTGACTCATCGTAGAAGGCGTTTTTTCCATTTTTGAAAAGCGAAATATTCGTATGCATGCCTGAGCCGTTAATCCCGAATACCGGTTTTGGCATGAAAGAGGCGTGCAGGTTGTTCTTTTGAGCTATTGTCTTGGTGACGAACTTGAAAGTAATCACATTGTCCGCAGTCTTCAGGGCATCCGCATATTTGAAATCTATTTCATGCTGTCCCATTGAGACTTCGTGATGGGAAGCCTCTATATTGAAGCCCATTTTTTCAAGGTCATTAACTATTTTCTGGCGTATTTCTTCAGCCTGGTCAATAGGCGGGAAATCAAAATATCCGCCAAAATCATGCGGGATATTCGTCGCTTCCCCGTCTTTTCTTTTGAAGAAAAAGAATTCAAGCTCAGGACCGGTGTTCATGACATATCCGCGTTTGGCGGCTTCCTGAATTGCCCGTTTCAGGACATAGCGCGGATCGCCCTCGAAGGGCTTGCCGTCTGGCCTGTAAACATCGCAAATCATTCTTGCGACCTTGCCATCGCTTACATCCCAGGGGAGAATGTTGTATGTGTTGATGTCAGGCTTCAGGATCATATCTGATTCTTCGATCCTGACAAAACCCTCGATGGATGAACCGTCAAAGGCTATACCGGATTTCAGTGCCTTCTCAGCCTGCGATACCGGGATGCCCACATTCTTGACCATGCCACCTATGTCAACGAACTGGAGTCTTAAAAACCGTACCTGATTTTCTTCAATTGAATTTAATACTTCTTCGTTTGTTATCATATTAACCATTTCTAATCCGCTTTAATTACGATATGTATTAATAAATCATTCGTGAGATTCCTTATGCTCTTTAAGGAGAAATATGGTTTAATATGATTGCCTGTGCAAAGCAAAAAGTCAGGGAAGGAAAGCTTGTAAAAGTGGAGATAGAATATGATGAATCTATCAAAAAGCTCAAGATCACCGGAGATTTTTTCATGTATCCTGAGGATGCCCTGGAAAGAATAGAAAAAACTATAGTGGGTTTGAAAAAAGATGCAGGTATGGAAACCATTGCCTCAAAGATCCGGAGTATCGTTGAAATTGAGGATGTCCAGATGATAGGTATCAGCGCGGAATCGCTGGCCCGGGTCATCAGGGAGGCGCTCGGATGAAATGGCGGGTAGTGGAACTGGAAACATACGATGCCTGCATGAACATGGCCCTGGATGAAGTTGCAGGTGAAAGCGTAAGGAACAGCTCGATTCCCACAATAAGATTTTATAACTATAAACCGAGTGCGGTTTCTATAGGCTATTTCCAGGGCATCAGGGATGAGGTAAACCTTGAGATATGCAGGGAATTGGGCATTGATTGTGTCAGGAGATTCACAGGCGGAGGAGCCGTATTCCACGACTGCGAAGGAGAAATAACATACAGTGTGGCTGCGCCTCTGAATATATTTCCGAAAAACATCATAGAATCATACAGGATAATCTGCGGATGGATAGTAAGTGGACTTGAAAGGATTGATATAAAAGCAGAATTCCGGCCGGTAAATGATATCCTGGTAGGCGGGAAAAAAATCTCAGGCAGCGCGCAGACAAGGCGGGGAGGTGTGCTGTTCCAGCATGGGACCTTGCTTTATAACCTTGACCTGGAAACCATGTTCAGCGTGCTGAATGTGAGCAGGCAGAAGATCTCCGGCAAGATGATAAAAGATGCACGGGAAAGGGTTACGTGCATTTCAAACCATTGCGACGCCGGCAAGGAGGATGTCTATGAGGCGCTTGTCCGGGCTTTTACAAAGGGTAAGGATTTCGAAATAGGTACATGGAGCAGGGATGAACTTACGATGGCGCGTGAGCTTGCATTGAAGAAATACGGAAGTGATGAATGGATGTATTTGAGATGATGGATGTTATTGATAATCGGAAGATTTTGGGGAAACGTAAGTGGGCCCGACCGGATTTGAACCGGTGACCGCCCGGTTATGAGCCGGGCGCTCTAACCGGACTAAGCTACGGGCCCAAAAAAATAAAACTTGTCCGGTGGACGCCGCCAACAGGGCTCGAACCTGTGACATCCTGGTTAACAGCCAGGCACTCTACCAGCTGAGTTATGGCGGCTCTTAATCGAGGCGGTTCTTAAAAGGCATTATGTAATTTAAGCCTTTTGATTTTTAGAACTCATCTTCATCCTCGGAACCTGCCGAATATGGCGTATTCATGATTTCTGCAATGTCCATCAGAAGACGCATACAATGCATATTGTTCATGCCCATTTCTTTTGCGCCTTCACCCAGTTCGCTGGAAACGCTATACGCCACACATGCGTCAGTATATTCTCTCTCCATATAGCAGCATTTTTTTGGCTTCATATGGGGATTATTGTCACTACCTCGTATAAAGATGTTTTTGATTGGAACCGTAATGCTTCATGCACGCAGCATTGTGAGAAGCATTTTGAACTTCCGCAAAGCTTTCACCGCATGAGGCACATTTGCGGGCATTATAACCATCTGGCCTTCCTTGAGACTGCATTCTTCGCCTCCGATTGTGAATAGCTCCTCACCATCAATCACCAGGACCACCGCGTCAAATGGCGCGGAATGCTCGCTCAATCCCTGTCCGGCATCGAATGAAAATAATGTTATAGTACCTGCCGTGTTCTGTTTCAGGGTCTTGCTGACGACCGACCCCGGACTGTACTCGATATATTCTCTTAAAACGATAGGTTCCACCATAATCCTCAATTACTGCCTTATCGCCCCGACATCCGCAAAACCCTGCCGCTGTCCCGTACCTGCCTCGCGCTGGAGTTTTTCCTGGTGGAATAGCAGCTTGATCACATTCTGCGCATGCTCACGCGTGCGTTTTTCCATAAGCCAGGCAAGCTCTTTTTCATCCTTTGCCTCATCCTCGTGCACAAACACTTCGATTATATGCCTGTTTGTCAATAACTGCGCCTGGATTATACCCAGCGAGGCTTCGTGTGCGCACATCTTGTCGATGGGCTGCGAGCCTGGCATGCCAAGTGCCATAATGATATCGCATCCCTTTTCTTCGATCAGTTTCTTGCAGGCAACAGGCAGGTCTTTTACTCCCGGCACAGTGTAGCGTTCGATCTGCAGGGATGCATTTTTTCTGAGCTCATCGATCGCTATTTTCCCCATGTTGATGCGAGCGAACGCGGTATCTGCAATTCCGACTTTGGGCATATACCTGAAAAAGTCTTTGAAGTATATTAAACTGACTCTTTAAATTCTTTAACCCGGACTCGGTTATTGTCGTTCTACTTGAGCGACTCGATGAACTCGTTTATTGGCACTGCCCTGTATGTCGCTGTCCTGATGCTGCCGCGGGATAAAATTTCCACGACTGCCCTGGCGACCATATTTTCATCATCAGCTTCCACAATGGTAAGGAAGTCGAAATTTCCAAGGACTGCATACTGGTCAAGCACATCTATTCCCATATTTTTAAGCTCTGAATTGACTTCCTTTACTCTTTCTGGATTTTTCTTGAGAGTTTTTGCACCTTCATCTGTCAGGTTAGAAATTATGATATATTTTCCCATAGGTTATACCTCCAATTCCCATTCTTTAATTAGGGATTTCCTGTATATATGTTTTCAGGTACGTAATCAATAACAGCTTCTATGTAAAATTTCACCTATCAACAAGTTTTCCCATTAAAGTATTAAATATAAGTATATACATTATTCACTCAATGAAAAACAGAGAGATACTCGCCTGTATCCAGTGCGGTACCTGTACAGGAAGCTGCCCTTCAGGCAGGTACACAAACCTCAACGTAAGGCGGATTGTAAAGGATTCGATAAAGAAGGATATCTCTTCTGACCAGGAACTCTGGATGTGCACCACCTGTTACAACTGCCAGGAACGATGTCCGCGCGGGATTAAGATAACTGATGCCATACTTTTGCTCAGGAGTGAAGCCGTCAAAAAAGGCAAAATATTACCTGCCCACAGGAATGTATGCAGATTCCTCGTCGAAACAGGACAGGCGATCCCCCTGGACGATAAGCATATGGAAATCAGGGAAAAAATAGGGATGGGATTGCCGGAAACAGTGTGCAAGTACCCTGAGGCGCGGGAAGAAGTAAAAAAACTTCTTAAGTCAACCGGATTCTTTGAGCTGATTAAAGAATGAAAGAGCTGTCACTTTTCCTGGGATGTCTCATCCCGAACCGTTATCCTGGCATAGAAAAAGCTACAAAACTTGTCCTGGACAGGCTTGAAATCGAATGGAGCGAATTGAAAGAGGCTTCATGCTGTCCTGCCCCCGGAGTATTCCGGTCGTTTGACCGGATTACCTGGCTCACGCTTGCGTCAAGGAACCTTGTGCTTGCTGAAGAGAAGAAAACCGACATTCTAACAATTTGCAACGGGTGTTTCAGTTCGCTGATGGACGCAAATAATATCCTGAAGAACGATAGCAGTATTCGGGATGAGGTGAACAGTCACCTGGAAAAAATAGATAAAGAATACAGGGGAGAGATCGAAGTGCGGCATATAATAGAATTTCTCTATAAGGATATAAGCCCGGGGAAACTGGGGAAGTTCATTGAAAAACCTCTTGACCTGAGAGTCGCGGTGCATTACGGCTGTCATCTTCTTAAACCCACAAAAGAGAAAAAACTCGGGAAAGCCGAATGTCCCGTGTTCTTCGATGAACTTGTGGAGGCTACGGGGGCTGAAAGTGTCCCGTACGAAGGCAAATCAAGCTGCTGCGGGGCAGG
>CABMIA010000120.1 GCA_902386085.1 uncultured archaeon | reverse complement strand
TTGTCTGCCCGAGTTTCCTCCAGAGCGAGGGAGGCTGGTACTTAACATAATCTTTGTAATTGTTCGTCCTTGCGACCATTATCCCGGAGGTCATCAGAACGCCCGCATATCTCCACATGTTATAATTCTGCCTCCTGCCTACCCTGCCGAGGAACAGTGACGCCCGTGAAAGATAGTGGTATCCTCTTTCCAGGTCGCAGGGGGCTTTATATTCAAGGGGAAGGTTCTCATCAACCCACTGGATAAGGTCTTCCGGGTTCTCATCCAGGTTATAAGTGGCTTTATGAGTTTCAATGATGTCAGTCCCTTTGAAGATCTTTGCCATTATCTTGAAGATATTCTCCTTGGTATCCCGTTCGCCTGTCGCTATGTCTTCGGGTTCAAGCCTGTTCTTTCCCTGTGCAGCAGCCTGCAGGTCGTTTATCGCGCTTCGAAGGTCGCCTCCTGCATTTTCTGCAAGCTTCTCAAGGACCCCAAGACCGCAGGTCACTCCTTCTGCTTCGGCGATCCGTTTCAAGGCGGGTATCATGGAACGCGATACCACGGAATAGAACTGTATGGGTCTGCATGCGTTTCTTAGCCCTGTTGACATATCGTATAGTTCATTTGCGATAAGGATGATGGGCTGGCTTGTTCTCTTTATCAGTTCAACTATCGCCTTTTCTCCTCCCCTGTCAGCGTTCCCGTGTATGTTGTCAGCCTCGTCCATTATCACAAGACGTTTCTTGCCCATGCCTTCAAGGGTGCTCATCTGCGAGGCAGAACCTACGACTTTTTCAATTATATCCGCAGTGCGCTGGTCACTCGCGTTCAGCTCAATCACTTCCCATCCCATATCGTGAGCAAGAGCATGAGCCACGGTTGTTTTGCCTATCCCCGCCCGTCCGTAAATGACAACAGCCCTGTCCTTCGGGATACCTTTTTCCCAACTCTCTGCCCACTGCTTCAACTCTCCGACTGCTTTCGGGTGTCCTATGACCTGCGAAAGTGTTTGCGGGCGGTATTTTTCTGTCCAGTCAAGGGAAGTCATGATAAATGTTTTACAAACTGTATCACTTAAATACATATCCTTTCATTAAAAGACTGATGAGACTGAATGCGATACAGCTTTTGACCAACTCCGCAATAATGATGTCCGTCCTTTTTATTCCCCTGCTTGCGCAGGCACTCGGGGCATCCGGCTCAGAAATAGGTATCATTGTTGCAGTGTACGGTCTGATGCTCTTCATATCAACGTACATATTCAGCAGGGCTGTTGAGTCCCTGCCTCCGAAGACATTGTTATATGCAGGTTTTTTAAGCGCCACTGCAATGTTCTTTTTACAGATGTTCGCATACGACCCGTTCAGCCTTGGAGTAATAAGGGCTCTTGCGGGTTTCAGTATCGGCATCTATCCCGCGGTAATGATACTTTACGTTATCAACTCAAGGAAGAGCATCGGGGAGTTCAGTTCCTATATGCCGCTTGGCTGGGCTGTTGGGGATATGACGGTTTTTGTTGTTGCTGCGTACCTGGAAGTTTTCGCGGCAGATAAAGTCTCGGCTCCGGGCGACGTGTACAGGGATGTTTTTGCACTTGCGTCCCTGTTCTTTGCAGTCTCTTTCCTGATAGCACTTACATTGCCTGATATCGGAGTAAAATCGAAAAAGAAAGGGGATTATTTTTCCACGGCAGTGCTAAAAAAGAACCGGGATATCTATTTCGGGTTTTTCCTGCGCCAGATAGGAGCGAACAGCGTCTGGGTAATCTTTCCGCTGTATCTTGTTTTCCTGGGGGCGAATAAATATGAGGTGGCTCTGGTTTATACGATAAATCCGGTGCTTCAGTTCTTCATTATGAGAAAGCTTGATAAATATGACACGAAGTCCCTTATCCATGTTGGTGACCTGTTCTCTGCAGCGGCTTTTGTTGCGCTGATCCCTATTACCATTTATTACCAGGCTGTTGCCGGCATGATACTTATCGCAGTTTCCTATGCCTGCCTGTACGTTGGTTCTACGGCTTTCCTTATCAAAAATAATGAAGATAAAGGCACGGCAGCAGGACTGTTGAATTCCTCGATAGCGCTGGCGTCCATAATAGGTTCCATCCTCGGCGGCATCATCCTGGAACTTTTTGGCTTCAGGGCAGTTATGGCTTCCGGGGCTATTTTTGCTGTGCTGGGGTATGTAGTAGTGCGGTTCAAGAAAGTTGAGAAAGAAGGGAACTTAATCAAATAATAAAAAATTAAAGTAATTTCTGTACTATGTTTTTTCTTATGAAATCCATAAAACGCTTCATCTGCATTTCAGGTTTTGATGGCATATCGCTTTCTATTACTGCTTTTTCAGTTTTATTATGAAAATGATGCGGGAAAGTGGATATACGTGCCCAGGCTTTGTGCGGAGCGTTATCAAAACGATAGACAGTTCCATCGATTTCAAGCCTATCCCAGTGAAATGAATATTTTCCAGAATTTGAAATCCAGATGTCAGCAAAACTACCATCTATCAATTCGATTCTCAATTTCGCAGGCTCACCTGATGGCAGTTTAATAATTTTTGTTTCCAGAACTACTTCCTTATAGTCTCTCGCGATTGATTCAAGAAATAGATATATTTCTAACATTCGAGAGTTCCTTTTTCAGTTTTAGTATCGCATTTTCAAGGTTTTCAAGAACTATCAGATCTTCCCATCCGGGATGTTCGGGGAGATTGCCTTCATGGATTTTTTTTTCAAATTCTTCCAGAGAAGATATCTTGTATCTCGAAAGGATTTCCAGCCTGTCCCTCATACATGCTTTGATCCTGTTCTTTATGTACTCGGCTATACCTTCCCTTATGAGTGTATCTTCATTTATTCCCAGATCTTTTGATAAATGCTTAACAGATTTAATGGCGCCTGACATGAAAACTCCATTATTATGTAAAATTCTTTTGTGGGTATTTAAGGTTGTGGTGCCGTTAATACATAGCGACACATATTAAAAGTGCCTTTTAAGCCTTTCTAAATCCCCTGCAAACTTCAAAAAAGTTTATAAACAACTCGTTTCCCTTCTCAGTATGCGAGACCTCAGGGTGCCACTGCACGCCGTAAAGCGGTTTCGTCTTATGCTTCATCGCCTCTATTTCGCAGATGCGGGAGCGCGCAAGCCTTATGAAATCGGGTGGCAGCGCCGAAACCTCGTCTGCGTGGGACGCCCAGACGCTGGTCTTATGACCAAGACCCTTCAGGATATCGTCCTCATCAATGATCTCTATCTCCACAGCCGCGTAACCGCCTGCTGAGCCAGTTCTCACTTTGCCGCCGTAAGCGAGCGCCATAACCTGGTGACCGAGGCAGATGCCAAGGATGGGCAGGTCGAGTTCTTTCACGTAAGCGGCGCAGTTGCCCGCGCGCTCAAGTGTGGGACCGCCGCTTAATATGAGCCCGTCAG
>CABMIA010000119.1 GCA_902386085.1 uncultured archaeon | reverse complement strand
GATGATGGACTGGTTAAAAACCATCTGGAATAAATATTTAAATATTAGGATGGCTAATCCAAAACCAACAACGCCAAGGACTGTTTGCAGGAGAATGTAATTCCGGTATATATTCCCCCAGCCTGTTTTGATCCGGGCCGCCTCCTTTTTCCCTTCTCCGCCAGATAAAAATTCCTCGTCAACAGGCAGCGTTACAAGCACCCGCTTCGCTGCGCTGGCGTCGGGACACCAGCCCATTGCTTTTATAATATTATACGATACATTAATTGTCATGCCAGCCTCCTCAGCTTCTCGAACAGTTCATCGGCAAGCTTCGTGGGGTCATCTGTCTTTTCAAGCTTGATCTTCATCTCATCTGCAAAATCCCACAGAAGTTCTATGCACTGAGTATATCTGTTGCATGCGCCGCAGTCTCCTTCATGCTCGTACCACACCTGCACCCCGTGCTTTGCAGACACGAATATAATTGCATTGGCATTAAAAGGCACAGAATGTCCGAAAAGTATGCCGCGCTCTGCATTTATCTTCCCGGCCTCTATCTGGTTCGCGCGCGCCATCTCAAGCAGCGTTTTTTCAATGCGCTCATCCATGGTGAGAAGCGCCCTGGAAACCGCCTGGCGCGAGATGTTGAACGAGCGCGCGATATTGATATTGGGGAAACCGCTTCGCCGCAGCTTCCAGAACTCGAATTGTTTGTCGTTTACAGGAAGGAACATATGTCAATATAGGGATGTTGACTATTTATAGATTGCTGCGGATACTGCTCATTGATGCATTCGAGTTGCAGCGGCGCTGGTTTCAGTTTCATGCAACCGTTTCACCTGTGGTCTTGCATAAAAAGTATCAGTTGTTTCAACTGTTGGATAACTCAAGCTCAAATGAGAGCATCAATAAAAATTAGAGGTGATGACATTGAGAAAATCGACAATAACCGGAAAGGCAGATATTCTGCGTGACTTTGGTATCGCAAAAGAAAAGAACGAATATAACTGGAAGGGTAAAATTTAACAGTTCGGGCAACCAATGGATTGAATGGATTCAGGTCGTAGGCTTTGATGGTGTCAAGAAGAACAGGATCAATGGTACTTGCAGGCGTTGTACTTGTAATATCTGGCGTAATCGTCACAAGCATGCTGCTCGTTACAAAACCGTCGATCATCCAGATAAATGACGGGACTTTCAGGATCATCGAACTCCCTTATACCTATACGCGGGGTGATGCCTATGTTCTTGTAATCAGTTCTGCGGTTGGCGGTACGATGCTCTCGTATATCCTTCTGATATTATTCTCAGCAGGAAAAAGTGAGGCAATGGATATGATAAAGGCAGAAAAACAGGTCGTGATTTCTCCATCTAATAGTAACGCAGCCGCGGCTGTCGGGCAGGTTAGCGCCGCCTCGCGATTGACCGAGGCGGTCTTGACCGCGCTGGAAGGCGATGAGAAGAGGCTGGTTAAGGAAATAGCCGACCACGGCGGCGAAATGTTGCAGAATGAACTTGTACTTTCCCTGAATTTTTCAAAGGCAAAGGTTTCAAGGATGCTTACTGATCTTGAAAAGAGGGGGCTTGTTATCAAAAAACAGTATGGGCTTACAAATAAGATTGCCCTGGCTGATAAATTGAGGGGTGAGAAGAATGAGAAATAAGGTATTCATTGGAATCTTGTTATCGGGATTAATTTTAGTTGTAACAACGTTATGGTATTTCAGCGGAACCAGCGCCAGCATTGTTAGCATTGTTGTGCCTTCTGAAGTCGGGACACATGATTCAGGATATCTAACCATTTTACTGCAAAATAATGGTACTAAAGATATTAATGTATCATTAAAAGTAAAAAACACCATAGAAGACGCAAAAGGTGTCAGCGTGCCGGAGCCAATTATAATAGTTGGTGCTTCCGGGCTGGATGCTTTGCCTGCGGAAGTTGGTTTGAAACCTGGTATAAACCAGATAAATGTATTTTATGGATATGAGGTACCCGGGCTGAAAAAAATTGAAGTCGAAGTTTATCAAAAAGGAAAACTTGCAGATGCAAAATCAGCGGAATTAAATGTGCTTCCTCCGCAGATTAAAGTAGATCTGCCTTATACTAATGAATCACAATCCGGTTATGAGATACACAAAGTATTCGGGCAACTCTCAAATTCCGGGAGAGGGACGGCGGCAAGTGTTGAGGTTAATATTTCGATAATAAATGAATCCACAAAAACAACAGTTTCATCGGCTACAAGAAATTATCGAATAAGAGACTATACGTTCTTCGAGCCTATGAATACCTGGCGGGGCAAGGATGGGCTTGAAACAATAGCTGCAATTGCTGTCATTGAACTTTCAAACGGCTCTTTCTCCAATGAGAACTATCTGCCAGCATTGACCGTTGCCAAAGGTAAGAGAGGAGATAAATATAAAGTAATAGTGACTGCGGTGTGGAGGGATCAGGTGGCAAGCTCTGAAGTAAGGATACCACCGTAGCTTGAATGGAAGTTCGTATGAGAAATCTGACCATAATTTTGCTTGGGATCTTCGTATTAGAAATTGCCTTAATCAGTGGATGCATAGAAAAAAACAAAACTGGACCCACCGGGGAAGAAATTAATGGAACAGGGCAATTGCCTTACGTTGAAATCCGAGTAGAGTCGATAAGCTCACCTGCATACAGGGGAATATCAACCATCGCAGGATTGTCGTTTACGGCTCCTGATGATGCCACCAACGGCAGCGAGATTCTTCTGGATTATGGAACAGCAATGCTGCATCCAGACGGTTCTCTTGAGCTTGAACCCGGAGGAATTTACGTAATCCCGGAAAAAAAGCGCCTGGTGCTTGAGAGGATGTATTTGTTTACCTGGGATGAAATTCCAGGAAAAGATAGCGGAAAACTCATAGAATACTTGGAGCGAATGTATTTCCTTCTGGACTGGTTGAAAACTGCAAAAATTGAAAAAATCGAAAACAATAGAACTATAAGAGTGTTCACAGAAAATAATTCTATTCTACTAAAACTTAACGATGATAAAACCGGAGTAGACTTAAGATCCGGTATCTATGCTCCCGAGAAACTCTTTGCTGTATTTGACAATGAGAGGCTAAATATTTACGATAAGCAAACCCCTTTCGAGAGGGGAAATGGGCAGCTGGTAGCATATTCAAACCTTACTGTCAAAACAAGCAATGCGTCTGCCGAAGGAGATTATTTAATAACAGCCACTGCAAGATACAGGGGTTGGGCAGTTGGAAAAAATGTATTTTCTTTCAAGATCGGAAAAGGCGGAAGAAAATCGGGGGGAAAATCCATGACGGAGGGCTCGCAGAATATTGGCTACTCGGCAGATAATCCTCCTCCTCTCAATCTGACTGAAAATGCTGAAATGGCAGAGGTGGCGCTTCGTGACCCGTTTCTGAAAGGCAAGATGCATAGGCTCATAAGAGTAACTTCAGAATACCTCGACCTTGAGAATTATTCAGGCTTTTTCGTGGTAGTTGACGTGGACGTGGGAGACCCGGATTATCCCGGTGAGGTAATCCGCTACATCGTCGACAGGGAAGAGAAAAGGATCATTGGGAACAGCACGACCCCTCAAGCGGCTCTTGAATATTTCAGGGGAGAGGCATTTGACGAGGCAAATGGTAATTCCACGAAGAGATGGGATGCCCTGAATTTCCCAGGTCTATGGCTTGATAACGAAACGAATACATCCACCGAGACTCTTGCTATAAATCAGAGCATGCTTGATGGCAGTCGCAGGGTAATAGAGAAACATAACCTGATATATACAACAAAGTCAATGCCTCATAGGTTTCAGGTCTTTGCCAGCATCAATGTGACTGAAGTTGCCATCTCCAATCTCCCATTTGGGGATAGGGTCATTGATTATTCCAGCATACCTGCCGAAGAAAAGAAAGAAACATATCAAGCAATTGGTTGGCAGGGAGAAAAACATGTTCTTATAGAAGGCAACAGGATTGTAAAAGTGCTCCTTGAGGAGAATGCCTCCGAAGTGAAAACGCTGACTGTTGGTGAATCATGGAATATGAGCGAAGGTTATGTCTTAACTGCAAATTCCATCGATGCAAAAGCTGCAAATCGACAGGCGTGGTTCACGCTCGCAAAGGATGGAACCAAGCTCTATGATATTGTATTAGGTCCAAGACGTCTGTGGATATTGAATACACCGGAAAACGATACAGTGCCGCTCTTTATCACTTATTTCAATAAAATATTTTCAGGATCATACACGGATGGGGCGGATCTCAAATATACATGGCTCAGATCTCAAGATATCACCGAGATTAAAGAAGGCGATATTTTCGGCATCATGGAAGTTAGCTCTATTGATAACGGTAAAATCGAGCTCATGAACAGGGAGCCGGTTTACCTTGCTCCAGGAAAGAGAATCAATCTCATGGGAAATATCAGCATTAAGGTGGGCGGCTCTAATAAGAGCCTGTCATTTTACCCATACAGAGTGAGGCAACCGTGAAATTAATCATCGAAATGAATAACTCCATAACAATTCTTGTACTGGCAGCATTCACCATAACTGCAAGTGGATGCGTTTCCAATGAAATTCAAGGAGCTAAAATAACCGGAGATATCGGGTATTCCGTGGGATA
Source organism: uncultured archaeon (assembly GCA_902386085.1). Lineage (GTDB taxonomy): Archaea > Halobacteriota > Methanosarcinia > Methanosarcinales > Methanoperedenaceae > Methanoperedens. The sequence goes on along the minus strand of CABMIA010000119.1, from coordinate 3,869 downwards.
CGTAAGCGAGAACCAGACCAATTTCCAACGGATATCCTGGACTGCAAGCTTTGCGAATTCAGGGGACCAGAATGCGGAAAATGTGAGGGCCTATGTGATTTTAAATCCTGAAGTTGTTTCAAGATTGGTTGATTCTAATATGAGTTCTGTTACACTAAATGAGTTACATCCCGGGGTCTGGACAGGATTTAAAGGCAATGCAACGTTTAATGCGACTGGGCTGGGCAAACAGGATATAGCCGCCTGGGAGCCGCTGGTGAAATTAAAAGTGACATGGACAGAGAATGGGAGAATAATCGAAAAAATACTTCCTGAGGCGAGAAAATGAAATTGGATAAATATTCCACAGAAATGGGCCTGCCCATGGCATTTATGATCTTTGTCTTAACCCTGCTTTTCGATAAAAAACTGTTTTATGCGGTCACGGCTGCAAGTATATTTTATGCTGGCATCCATGCAGTATATTATTTTAAAATCAGGCTTGAGTATTCAAAAGCGACTTTATCAGAAATAACAAGACAAAATGAAATACTTGCGGAGTTAATAAAAGATGGGAGGAATAAGAAATGATGATAGGTTCAAGTGAGATACTTTTGATTCTCTTTGGCCCTGTGTTTGTTTTTGTGATAGTTTTCTGGCTCTGGATAATGATTGACTGCCTGAAGAGGCCGGATGACAGGTTCAAAATAGGCGGAAAAGATGCCAAGCTGATCTGGATTCTGGTTATAATTTTTACAGGGCTTATCGGGGCTGTGTTCTATTATTTCCTCATCAAAAGAACAGATTCCCGTCAGGATATGCTTATTGGTGTTGCTTTGCTTGCCTCGGTGGTTGTCGTCATAATTTTGATATTGAGCCTTTTTGTGGTGCCTGCAACACTGTGCAGGAGATGCTGAGGGGAAAAGAAGTCAAGAAAAATATAGAGGAAAAGTGAGAAAGGTGAATGGAATTGTAATTCTCGGAAATCGTCAGTGGGTATTTTATACCCTCGTGTTGACTTTAGTAATAGGGCCATATCTTGTCTTATCATGCTTCTATTGTATAGGATAGGATAGTTGATTGGAAGTGAAACAATAAAGAATGAACAATAACCGGAAAAATGCGTTATGGCTGGCATGCCTGTCTTTTGCAGCATCATTACTGGCGTTCTTATTTTACACAGCGGGCGCCAGCCTCTCTCCATTAGTGCTGGCGTCTCCTGTGATGCTCATCCTGGCATTCGCCCCTCTTGCCGGGATACTGGGGATTATATCGAGGAATAAAGATGTCTTGATCATCTCTTCTCTTATGTCCCTTGTCTTAACTATTCTTGGAATAGTATCCATTGGTTTGTTTTTTATAGCTCCATCCTTGTTCCTGATAATCTCCACTTTTGTTTATCTGAGGGATGAACCTGTAGTGGAGGTTAACGAAAAGGCGAGAAAAATTGCACTCATAACAGCCCTTGCCTCCTTATTTATTGCAATAGCTGCAACCGTGCCTGAAATGTCATCTGCAGAGTCTATAACGGCGGCGCTGGCTTTCGGACTGATATTCTTTTCGTTTCCGATCATATCTCCGATAGTGGGAATCTTTGGAATACGAAAAGGAAATAAGGAGTTTTTGTTTGCTTCTTGCGCCATATCCTTAGTGTTAGCGATATTTTTAGGATTACTTATGCGACAGCCCTTATTCCTTGCCTCGTCCCTGCTGCTGGTTCTATCAGCTTTCGCATATCAGGGCGGGATAATCGGGGAATTCAAGAGGGAAATTGTGAATCAAAGATTGAAAAATATCGCGATGCTTTTAGCAGGTATCGCACTGGTTGCTGCAATGGGCACAACATTGTATTCCGAGCATGTACTGGTAACCGGCGGCTGTTATAGTTACCAGACTTCGCCGACAAGCGGCGGAAGAATATGCAACGATTTCCGTCCCGATTACATAATTCCTGTAATAATCTCCGCGTTTGGAATGGCAGGGATTCTCAGTGAAAATAAACGGCTGCTATATGCTTCTGCGACTGCGTCTTTTGTACGAATCGTGGTATATCTGCAACCGATAGCGAGTCTATTTCTTCCTTCGTTTATGGCATTGATATTCTCAGCGCTCATCTATAAAATGGGTATGAGGAAAGTGGAACATCAGGTAGAGGTTCGGGAAAGTACAAGGCAGTGTTACGTTCTACTGCTCTTATTTGCCATTTCCATTTTCTGGATAATCGCAGTTTATATATTCGTGCAGCCGAGCAGTATTATGGGAGAGAACGGATATGTAAAGTAAACGTCACCCTGCATAGATTATTTTATAAACTCAGGATGAATACTATCATTATGCGCAAGCCATCAATTACTGCATTCAAAAAAGAGTTGTCACCAGAACAACGTGAAGAACTACTCAGAGCATTGAAAGCCCGTTTTGAGGAAAACATGAACCGACATAAAGGTCTTGAATGGGCTAAAGTACAAGCAAAGCTGGAAGCTAATACTGAAAAACTGTGGTCACTCAATGAAATGGAAAGAACTGGCGGTGAACCGGATGTTGTCGGTCATGATAATAAAACGGGCGAATACATTTTTTATGATTGTTCAGCTGAAAGTCCTAAAGGCCGCAGAAATGTTTGTTACGACCGTGAAGGGCAGGAGGCGAGGGAAAAGCAAGGGGTGCATCCAGAAGGTAACGCTATTGATATGGCAGCTGCCATGGGTATTGAGGTTTTAACGGAAGAACAATATCGAGAGTTGCAGAAACTTGGAAATTTCGATACGAAGACATCGAGTTGGGTGAAAACACCTTCCGATATTAGAAAACTCGGCGGCGCCATCTTTGCTGATCGCCGCTACGACAATGTTTTCGTGTATCATAACAGTGCGCCCTCTTTCTATGGCGGTAGGGCGTTCCGTGGCGAGCTTCGGGTCTAAATTTGGACTTTGAATTTTGCTGATAATTATTGTTGTTTGTTCCTTTCTTGAAAAATCTGTTCAAAATTATCTGTATTAACAAATCGTAAACTTTTTGCCACTCCTATTGGAATTTCATATTCATCTTTTTCTAAGGCTTTTAAAGTCTCCTCAGCTACCGCAGTCGGAGGTAGACTCCTATTTTTTATTTTGTCTCTATCTTCTTTATGAAAATCCGTATCAACAATTGGAGGCATAACTTCAAAAATTTTTATTGATGTATCCTTTAATTGATATCTTAACGATACGCTCCATGAATGTAGAGCAGCCTTGGTCGCACAATATATTGGCATAGATGCAAGAGGCACAAATGCCAATCCAGACGAAACATTTATTATGGCGGATTCATTCTTATTCATGAAATTAGGGATAAAATATGATGCGAGATAAATTGGTGCTTTTAGATTAATATCAATTTCATCTTCACTTGAAGTAAAAAGATCGACCATACCTTTTTTAAAATCAATAATTTTGTGTATCCCTGCGTTGTTTATCAGTATGTTAGTATCATTGAAGTTAGACGTGATCTCTTTATATAACATTTCTCTCGAATATTCTTTAGATATGTCGCACTCTATTGTATTTAACTTTGGAAGATTATTTTTTGCCTCTTTTAACTTATCCTTTCTTCTTCCACAAATTATAACCTCGTTACCATTTTCTACAAAGGCTTTTGCCAAAGCAAATCCTATACCTGTTGCTCCACCTGTTATCAACACTGTATTTCCTTCTATCTTCATAAACCACCAATTGATGAATCTACAATTTTCAGAATACGTAGGCTCTCAGTGGCATAGGTAAAGAGCGATTGCCGCTTGTACTTGATATGCCGTGACAACAGATTGATGCCGTCTTCATGGATTGCCCGATAGAAGTCTTAGTTATCTATAAACGCCATTTTTTTTTATTCACCCGATAACTTATAATGAT
>CABMIA010000118.1 GCA_902386085.1 uncultured archaeon | reverse complement strand
GCGAACATGCCGGTTTTCCCGTACTCTTTGACAACGGATTCGGCAACTGTGATCGTGTCTTTCCCTGAACGTCCATACATGGTATAGAATAACTGACTTTCCACGAAACTTTTCATTGATTCAAAAGTTGCAGTCTCATTGTAAACCACAGGAGAAGATATACGTATCATAGTAACCGCATCATTTGAACCGAATTTTTTAAACATGAACCAGTATAACATCACCTGTTTATTATTATTTTTGCTTATATCAAGTCGGTTTACATAAAGTTTCGTATAGGGATTTGGAGGGTTGGCGATTCTCAATTCTGCGATACTTTCATTATCCACCGTCCATCCCGCACCTTCTATACATATTCTTTGTTTGTGAAAGCTCTCTCCTGCTTTGCTATTTATTATGTCAAGCCATACGATATCCCCGTTGCCCTTTGTGTAAGCCCTGCTCATAAGAATGTCGGCATTTAATAATTTATAAACGGCGTCTGAATATCTGAAATCATAGCCTTTCCATTCTCCAAGTGTTTCCGGAAAGGATTGTATGCTTTCCATGCTGTTGTAGTCGTATGCTGTTTTCAGGAGTAACCGGTTTCCCGTCTCATGCCAGTATTCGGTATCTGCCACCGTATAGTCCGCGACATCCTTTGGCGCTGCCAAAAAGATGACGACATAAGAAAGGGAAAGGATACCTGCCAGGATCAAAATATTGTTTTGAATCTTAGCCGTCCGAAACACCTCCCTACGAGAAACAGGCCTGACAGGGCAACAATGAACAGGAGCAGGCTTGAGAAGTCATGGAAATAATTCATGGCCGCCTCCTGCCCGTACTTATTAGCAAATGCAAGCACGGAAGTAATCCTGAAAATATTACCGGTCAGCGCTAAAGGAACCGAAGACAGGACAATAATACCTTTCATCAACATGCTTCCTTCAAGAATGAAGGCATATATTGCCCCAATAGTAAGCAACGATATTATTGATCTCAAACCACTGCAAGGCAGACCTACTTCAAAAGAGCCCGCAGGGGCAGCCAGTACCAGCCCATCCCTTTGCACAGGTATTCCGAAAAGATTTGCCATATTTGATGCTGCAACTGCAGAAACTGTCTGGATAGGCGGAGCGATGATATCCACAAAAGGCAGTGGTACCATTAACCCCAGCAAAATAATGGGGAAACTGATTTTTTTCATGAATGCCCATCCGAATAAGTACAATATAACTCCTGAAATGGTTAATAAAAGTGATATTCCTGAAAGAAAGCGTATTGTAAATACTGCTCCAACACCCTGCAATAGAATACCTCCGACAAAAAGAACGAGACCTGCCTGAGACTGCTTCTTTTCTGTGGCGTAAAGTTCTTTCCGCATGCTCCATATGAGATAACCGGATATTATTGGAACGAGGAAGCCATGCGAATAATATTCATTATTAATCCAGGAACCAACTAGCCAGCTAAACGTATTGTAATAAAAAACCCCTATGATCCCTATAAACGCAAGGCCGAGATACATCATGATCCTCCGTTAATTATTATTTTTCCACCCATCAATGAAATATCTTCATCCTTCATTTCTATGGCCTGTACATTTTTCATGACAATTGAATCATCTTTAAGATTTGTGACCTGGAATTCCCCATACTGATTCCCGACCTTAATCATTTTTTGTTTGCCATACTGGACAATGTCTATGTCAATCTCGTCCTGATAAACGCTCCTGGCAAATATTTTCAGCACTTTTTCTTTCTTATACCCATCTGTTTCCTTCCAATATTCAGCAGACGAATTTTTTGCGATTAAAATAATCCGCACGATTCTGCCATTCAGGGAGACACTTAATTTAAAACTCTCATCTCTTATTTGAATTAAAGTAATCGCATAACCATTATCAAGCTTCAGGGTTTCATTGACCTTTAATTTCCTGTCTTTACTATCCAGGATAATAGGGTAAAGGTTGTTTGCCTCATCTATAATTGATTTTTCATAAGTCTCACCCAGGAATATAATGTTATTTCCTTTACTCCCTGTCACATAAAGAGCATCTCCGTTACTTACATTGCCTTTTACGACTTTTAATTCAAGTTTTTCTCCGGTATTAAACTTATAAACGATAATATTCCTATTTATTTGCTTATTATACGAGATCGCATCATTCTTTATTGTTTCATTTTTTATTTCAGGAGAATAAGATTCAAAGTTGATAGTGTCCAGCCAGGCGGTTACACCTGATTTTGTGTCGTTTTTAGCGATAATTTTCAATTCAATCCTGTTTGATTTCTTCAAAAACACAGCGACCCTTGATCTTTGCCACTCTTTTTCAGAAGAGTTATCCCATACGATCTTGTCATTGACCAGCACCTGTGTGTGATATAATGGATTATTGGTCTTAACATCAAAGGAAAGAGATGCCATTCCTGCCTGTTCACTTGAAAAATTCTGAAATATAGAACCAAACGAATCCCTTTTAACGCCATGCGATGTCTTTATTTGATACGAATGCTTTGGTGAACTCCAGTCGTATGTCGTATAATTCCCGGTAAATTCCTTGCCCTCAAATTCCCAACCAGAATCGGTTTCCATATTTCCATTCAAAATTTGAATAGGGACTGTGATTATATTTGATCCCATACTATAATCAATGGAAGGTGAGAACTGGAATACCCTTGTCCTGTAAGGAACGTTGTCCTTAAAAAGAAGGAATTCAAGTCTCTGGTAATCATTTGCCTGATCAGGAATAAAAGATATCGTCTGGTTCAGGGTTTCGCTGTCGTTGAGCGTTATTTCTTTGTTATATATCGTTTCGCCCGATAATCGAACCTGCAACTTGTAATCCATGCTCTTCCCTTCATGGTTTTCCAGGATCATGTCATAGAGAACAGGCTTTCCAAAGAATATCTGGCCTTCGGAAATCGCGTAAAACCTGGTAGTTGGTTCATGCTGAGGTAGTTTATTTTCATCGATGGCCTTCGTTAAAGCATGAGCGGTGGCAATCCCGGCGGATGCTATGAGTAGAAGCCGGATCAATAGAAATGCATTTGGTTTTTTTTTCATCTCTTTTTCCCCCTTATATAGATCAGCAGTATCATCATCAATCCCGTCAAAGTCAGGAACATCGTGCCGAGCTCAGATACCGGGGGTATCGGCGACATGCATGCCTCAGATGAATTCACAGTTATATCGCCAGTCTTCTCAATCAGAATTCCATTATGGCTTGCATTGGCATATACCTCATAACTTCCGGGAAATATGCAATATTGAATCCCTTTTTCTTCGCTCCGGGGAACATATCCAAACCAGATGAACCAGTCTTTTCCATCCGTTTCTCCTATCGTGCTATTAAATTCATTTGTCAGAGCGCCGGTACTATTATTCAAAAAGATTATATTCCAGGGATCTCCTTTTTTGAATCCCGTGTACCTGACATTGTTATCCATATCATCAATTTCTATCCTGAGAAATTTGCTGGATACAATTCTATTTCCTCGACCGCGTATTCTTCGAACCGGTGTTGGTGTGATAGTTGGAGTAGCAACTGATGTTATTGAAATCTCAACAGGCCCGGTTTCATATTTTTGAACCATTGGCGTGGTTGCAGGCAAAACATCCAGAGCATTATTTGGCGTCGCATTCGCCATCGGAGTTGTTGCTCTCGGAGTGATCAAGCTGATAGCGATCACAACTATGGGAGCGATCAGACCGAATGCTGCAATTGCACTCATTCTATTCATTCTATTTTCCACCTGTATTATAAATAAAGGCGTCTTTACTTGAAAGACGCCACTAACATTTTTTCAAATGTGTACTAATCTTTTCTTCGCATTCTTACTAGCCCTAACAGTCCTATCACTCCAGATGACGTGAGGACTACAGTGCTAAGTTCTGGGACTGGTTCCACTGGTGCCATCGAAAGTACGAGCTTTTGTCTTATGGTTGTCCCGCTCATCCCGGTTGCTATTACTGTGTAGGTGTGCTTCCTATCATTCGGAACTACCCAGTTTATTGGAATGACATCATTACCTGTTGCCAATTTTCCACCTACTGAAAACATAGGTGTGCCGTCGTTCCTGACAACCTGAACCATGTAGGGATCTTTACCTGCAACAAAGCCATTGTATTCGGCGGCCAGGCCCACGCTTTCAAATGCATTGGCACCCACAGGTACTAATATTGTACCATCAGGTTTTACATTGGGGCCGGATGTTGGAAGTACTGTGATATCTAATGCAGCGGCAGTTCCAGCCATGAACAACATCGCCAAAACCACAGTCATTACTAGTCTTTTATGTCCCATTTTCATTTCACCTCCTCTCAGTTTGTATTATATTATCTTCTGAGCATAACTGAGCACCACAATGGAGGGGTTCTTCCCATTGCTTCAAAGGATGCTGATCTTTAACCTCAAATCTCATAATATATCGCTCCATGTATCCATCAACGCGATTTCTTCGACAGCTTCCTTTTCAAATATCCTGTAGCTTTGGGGATGTTTGCACTTCACCCCATCTATCGTTTCCACTGACATCTTTGTTTCATCCATAATGACCTCAATGACAGTTCATCATCATTCACTTTGCCACTCAATTCTTTAAATAACTTCGACTATTAAGAGCATATGTCTAAAGCGCATATCAAAAGCACGCAGCGGCGAATCAGAAGCTATAAATAACAAGCTAACTATTAACAAAATAACAATGAAATATCTTGACAAGGTTCTTGAGCTTCTCCATGATTCGCAGTGGCATGATATCAAGGTAATAAGGGACGAGATATCAATGCCTGATGAAAAGTTAAGTAAAGTGCTTGGTTTCCTTGAGGAACAGGCGTTTGTTAATAAAGATGATGAGAAGATAAGAATAACCAACAGAGGATTGAAATTGCTGGAAATATAATCTTAATGTAATGTCTCGTCCACGTCTTTCAGCCTTTCCAGCAGATTTTTTCCATTCTCTGTTAGCTCATAGTAACCGATTTCAGGGTTCCACTTTGTTATATAACCTTCCTTTAGCATAAAATCAAAATGTCTCTTGAAATTCCTCCAGTCAAGGCATGCCTTTTGCATTACCCGTGTCTTTTTGATTTTTTCTTCTTCCTGCACTACCTTAAGAACATCCAAGATAATTTCCCACCTGCTCCTCTCTTTTTTATCCATCCTTATTAACCTCCAGTTTTGGCGAAAATGTACAAATCTTCCTATTAGCCTCTATACAAGCCCAAACTCCACACTTTACTGTTTTTGGGCAATGAATGCGATATATATCAATAATTCCTTTAAATAACTTTGACTTGCAAGAACATGTGTTGAAACCATATGTCCAAACCATAAGTTAAAAACATACGGCTAAATTAAAACAGAATCGTAACCTTGAGCACATTAGAAATGATCACCCGCTTGCTTCGTTCTTTTTTCAATTCATGTTCCTTCCCTATCCTGTTTTTCTTGAACGTCTTAATGTAACATTTCACCCACATCACTCAATTTATTCAATAGATTTCTTCCTTTCTCTGTTAGCTCATAGTAACCGATTTCAGGGTTGCACTTCGCCATAAAACCTTCCTTTAGCATAAAATCAAAATGTCTCTGGAAATTCCTCCAGTCAAGGCATGCCTTTTGCATTACCCGTGTCTTTTTGATTTTTTCTTCTTCCTCTACTACCTTAAGAATATCCAGAATAATTTCCCACTTGCTTCTCTCCCTTTTCATCCATTTTCACCTTACCTCCATTTTTGGGAACAATGTAAACTTCCTATCAGATCATATACAAACCCAACTCCACAGTTTCCTGTTTTGGGCAGTGTAATGCGGTATATATCAATAATTCCCTTAAATAACTTTGATATGCTTTAACATCTGTCAAAACCACAAGTTAAAGGCATATATCAAAATTCAAACAAATCCTTAACGCAATATCCTGCACACTTCTCTCAATTTAGTCAATAAATTTTTTCCTTCCTCCGTCAGTTCATACCGATCAAATTCAGGATTGCAATTTGCTATATAACCTTCATCTATAAGAAATTTAAAATATCTCTGGAAATTCTTCCAGTCAAGATATGCTCTTTGCATGATCCGGGTTTTTCTTGCATTTCTTTCTTCATGCGTCACTTTGAGCACATCAAAGATAATCTCCCATTTACTCCGTTCTCTTTTCATCCAACCCTTCCATCTCAGTTTTTAATTTTTACCGTTTTTACATTAACACATAATCTTATCAGCGTGCGTATTTATATAGTTATTGATTTAGCACGATAGCTCCCGATTCGGTTATTTCAGAAGGATAAACTGCTTATGATATGAATAAAAATACATTATCTGTCAAACGTATTTGTTAAATTCATATTAAATATATTTATATAAACTATATATAAGGCAAAGGTGGTTTTTCCTAAAAGTCCAGTTTGTTCCAGATTATTAACATCTTTTTTTCGTTGAAACACTTCTTCAAATTTTTTTTCTCACGATCAATTTTCCGCAGCATTCGCCGCGGGCACGAAGAGAGCCTCGCCATATTTATCTTTGTCATAGTCTCTGATAATATCCTGTGCTTCAGGAGATATCAAATAATCAATATATTTTTTTGCAAGGCCGTATTTTACTGCTTGAAACTTTGCCGGGTTCACGGCCATAACATGATATGGATTAAAAAGAAAAGTCTGGTCTTTTTCAAATAGTACCTTTAGTTTTATTTCATCCTTCATGGCAAGATAGGTTCCTCTTTCAGAAAGGGTGTAGCCTTCTTTTGTGCTAGCTTCAATGATTGTCTCCCTCATGCCTTTGCCCGATGATTGATACCATGTTCCGGCAGGAGTGACGTTTGCAGCTTCCCAGATCGATCTTTCCAATTGATGTGTGCCTGAATCATCACCCCAAGATATAAAGGTGGATTGTTTTGTGGCGATTCTGCGGAAAGCATCTGAAGCATTACTGGCACTTTTTATTCCCGCAGGGTCGCTCTCAGGACCGATTACTGCGAAATAGTTGTACATTATATAGCGTCGGTTGATAAAAGTTCCATTCGCAACAGCCTTTAGTTCGGCGGGGACTGAGTGTGCGATTACTACGTCTGCTTCTCCACGTTCACTTCTGGCAATTGCCTCGCTCGTTCCCCTACAAATCTTTATTATTTTCACATTGTTCGTTTCTTCGAATTTTTTGTTAAGGACGTCCATCAATCCTGTATCGCAGGTAGATGTGGTCGTAGCTATTCGTAATTCCTCTTGCACTGGGGCTATATGGGATTTATTGCCACCCGGTTGCTGGATACAACCGGCAAATAAAGAAAGTAGAACTAAAACCAAGATTATCTTTACAACACGTTTTTTATACACCATTGAACGTTCCCTTAATTATAACGAGTGCTAATAAAACTATCGAAAGAACCGGCTTCTACTGGTTAATAGCGCAATGAATGATGGGTAAATTTAATTACCTTAATAACCATATTCCGACAGCACAGGCAATATTTGCATCTGTGTTCTTTACAGGATATTTCCCTGAAATTAATGTCTATCATGAAAGGCAAAAGTAAAATCCCAGGGTGGGCAATCCTTGCTATTGCACTAACGGTTGCGCTGATAGCTGCTATTTCCATTGCTGCGCTCCGCCAATATGCTGATGATAGCCATCAAGCAGAGATATTACTGTCTAGCCTCAAAGGGCAATCATATCATCTTGACGCTCTGGAATGGCAGTTCGAGAGGAGACCTGATCCGAAAATTCTTGAAGAAGTTCAGCAGGTTGAGAGTCAGATAGCGCAAACGCTTGATGGATTGATGCTGCTTGATCCGGGTGAAGAGAGGCTGCAACAAATTAGCAAAACTCAACTCGAATTTGAAACCTCGATAGATGAGAATTTTAGACTGATTGCGGCTGGAAATCTTGAAAAAGCAGATATCCTCGATAAGGAACGAGTCGATCCGGGTTTTATTGTGCTTAGTGATCTGATTGCCAATACGAGCACATTTTACAGTGAAAGGGCGCAACAAGCAGAGAGAGAGTCCGGTATTGGTACTGCCTTAATTGTTATTGCGTCCGGGATGATAATTGGATTCCTGATATTGCAATTCCAGAAGATAGAACTAAAAGCTAAACTGATGGCAGTCGAACAAAAAGCGCTGCGTCAGAGCGAAGAACGCTACCGTACGATCGTTGAAACTGCGCACGATCTCATCTGGGCATTAGATACCAAAGGTAACTACACTTTTTTTAACAAGCGGTGCGAAGAGACCAGTGGGTACGGACTTTCAGATTTGATAAATAATAATTTTGCTCCGCTCATTCATCCTGAAGATTTACCTAAAGTACATGACGTATTCCTTAAAACCCTGCAGGGT
>CABMIA010000117.1 GCA_902386085.1 uncultured archaeon | reverse complement strand
TAACCCAGGGTATTCTAAAGAGGATTTTAACTAATGCTTTATTCCATACACATTGAATAAAGGTTGAATTAGAAGATGGCCGGATTGGAAGAGTCAAGGAAATTCATCAAAAAGTTACAAGATAAGCAATCCTTCATGAATTGGCCGGCTACTGGATTTTTTGAATAATATGGAAATGACAGCCATATAATGATATTTTTCTACTTATATCAAAAGTAACCCTTTTTGCCAGTCATTGATTACCCTGCTGGCCGCTCTTGCTTCATCCACTTCCCCTTTCTTCTTGAGGAAATTGCACTGTCTTCCTATGAGTTCAAGGACATCATAGGAATGCTGTCCTTCTATTGTGACATGATAGAACGATTCCAGGGAAGCCTTGTTTTCAACGCACATTTTCTCTATTATCTTCATAGCCACACCTACGGGATCCTCAAGGTGTGATGCGCTCTTCACTGAAAGAAGGCCCTGTAAATACTGGTCGTTCTCGCCAAAAGGTATGACTCCCGGCGTATCGATAAACATTATGCGCGAACCTGCATCCACAAGCTGGACTCCTTTTGTGTGGCCGGATATCGGGGATGTGCCGGCTTTGTGCTTCCCTGCCACGCCATTGATCACCGATGATTTACCTGTGTTGGGATAGCCAAGTGAACCGACAAGTATATCACGTCCTTTTATGCCGGCTATTTCAAGGATCTTGTGTCTTAACATTGTCGTCCCGAACCTGTCTTTGGTAGACACGAAGACCGTGGGAGCGATTTTTGAAAACCGGGATTTGGTTTTCTCAATTGTTTCCTTCGACACGAGATCGCATTTGTTAAGGACTATTATGAACGGCTTCTTTGAACGCGCTATATCACGATCCACTTAGCTGTTCCGTGTCTCATCAGGAAACCTCGCATCTACGACCTCAAGAAGGATATCGGCCTTTTTTATAACATCATTTACCATCACTTTGTAGCTTGCCATGCCACGTTCTACGGTGCATTAGGATATAAGGATGTGTTATGATATCGGGCTTTGATCAGAAAATAGAGAGCAGGCAAACCAGCAGAAGTATGACAAGCCCTATCGTTCCCCATGTCCGGATAGATATTCTTCTATTGCATGTCTTGATGAATACCATATCTTCCCTATTTTTACCGCATCCAGGACACCCTGCCTTGCTCTCAGGCTCAGGTATCCCTGGGAATAAGGTGTTTTTCCGGCAAGTTCTTTGAGGGGCAGCAATTCATCAACCCCGCCGAAGATAGAAAGATACATCGTCAGGCTCTCATCTTCCGCCTTTGCAATGAAATTGGCAAATAAACCCGGGTTTCCTGCATCGGCTGCTCTCAGGACCCTGTAATATTTTCCTCTGTCCTCTTTTTTGAGAACTATTGGCGGATAACCATTGGCAATCAAATACAGGTTGGTAAGCAGGCGGGACACCCTGCCGTTGCCATCTATGAATGGATGGATCTCAACGAACCAGTGGTGGAGGAGAGCAGCGACCTCAACGGGATGCCTATTATATTGAGCAATTTTTTTAATAAGCTCATCCATTAGTTTAGGTACTTTTGACCAGTCGGGGGGAGTTTTGGGTGAGCCTGTTATTCTCACGTTTCCGGTACGATATTTTCCGGCATCCTCTAAAATGCCACTTGTAACTACTTCATGGATCTTTTGAATTACAACATGGTCTATCGTCTCTTTCCTTTTTGCAATATCTTCAATCAAGTCGAATGCTCTGGCGTTATTTGTTGCTTCAAGGTGCTCACGCAGTGATTTTCCGCCAATTGTAATCCCTTCTTCAAGAACAAGTTTTGTCTCCTGGAGTGTCAGGGTATTCCCTTCTATGGCATTTGAGTGATATGTATGGAGGAGCCTCATTTCTTCATGCAGCTTTTTTACAGCATCGGCTGGTAGAGGTCGAAGCGAGTTGAGCCTTTGTATTTTTTCATTTATTCGTGAAAGAAGCTTTTCCTGGATTAATGATGTATCGGTATCGGACATAATTTGATATATCCGATATGATGCAGAAGTATATATTGGTATCTGATAAATTTAGAACAATCCGATACAACGATAGAAGTTTTTATGGTGAAAGCTGCAATTGCCTAAACGTCCTTCTATATCTGGTAATTTGAATTTACCCATTCAAAATCGCGCGTAATGAACTTCGAGGCAATTTTAGCAAGCTGTACGTAAAAAGGTACCCTGACAGAACTTTGAAGTTCATCACAATATCTCGGGATCCATCTCATAACATGGCGCTCAAGAAAATCCCTTTGCGCCAGGATATATTCTTTCAGAAGCTCCTGATCTTTATCCTTTACCGCCGCAGCCTCCTGGAAAGTAAGGAAATGCAGGAACTCAAGCTCTGCCGAGATATGGTCTGGAAACTCACGTTTGCCTTCTCCTTGGTTCATTTTCAGGCCAAAGTGCCTGTAGAACTCACTTATCTCAAGCATGACCGCAGTCCTGGGTTCGTGGCCGTACAATCCCTCGTAGGGCGGGCAGGATGGAAGAGGAGAACCTGTATCAAATGTCTGGACGAATTTCATTTCGAACTCTGAAAAGGCAACTCCTTCCAGGCTATTGATAAAAAGAGCCTTTTCGACCCCCGGGATGTTGAGATGGGGAAGAAGGGATATGTTAGTCTCAAGTTCGGCCAGGAATTTCCCATTCTGGAAAGTCCTGAAAACAGCATGGCCAGGATAGCGAAATCCTGTAGAGAGTAACCTGTATATGTTGCTCCGGATAGGTGCAAAGGAAGGCAATAATTCTTGTGGCATATATCGCTCTGCATTACTTTATAGAAAGAATTTCCCACTCCGAGACTATTTTGTGGCCTCCCCGCTCCGCATACACGCCGCCTTTCCAGTTGGCAAATGCGATCCTGTAACTTTTGCCGCGCAGGAACGAGACCTGGTTTTCAGAAGCTGCGGACATCGGCCTTGCGATGATCACTCTCCATTCCCCGTCTGCCCATCTCTGGTAATGCCTGATGTTCTGGGAAGCTGCATCTGGGCTTTCCTGCACCGTGCCCATGCCGCCGCCAACAATGTTCTCTGGCTTGGACAGATCAGCCCTCCAGAAAATGATGTTCACAGGTTTATCCATGGCGCCCATCCAGAGAAAACTTTCTTCTGTGAATAGAGGGATTTCAATCGCAAAAGCATCCGCAAAGAGCGGATAATCATCCACTGAACTATTCTCTGTTGCAGCAATCCATTTGAAAAAGAAAAAGACATCAATCCCATTGTGCGCCGCTTTAACCCTGACTATTCTATTCTCGTCCGATGCAAACGTGATCCTGGCACCCACTTCATTGAGCCTCCTGCTGAAAACGACGGCAGTTTCCGTTACATTTTGCCATGCGGGGTCTTCAGGGTCAAGAGCGATAATACCTGGAACATATGCCGCTTCAATTTCTGCCACAGTACTGCCAGCCACAATTAAAACCTCTTTGTTATTATTTTCATTTTACCTCGATTATACCTGGATTCTATCAGCTTCAGAATGCGGGATCAGTATATCGATCAATTCCGAATGCTCACCTTTTGCAACTTTTTCCCGCTCAGCCTGGAGAATCCCGAAGATTTCCAGGATGCGCGAAGCACGCTGGTCAAGGGTCTGGTCTGGCGTATCGCCAAAAAGCTTTGCCAGCACTTCAACCGGGATTCGCTGGTTATCGCCCAGGGCGCCCTCAGGCGAATACGTCGCCGGGGAAAGAGGCGGGATATAAAACACATTTGGTTCGGTCTTGTATTCCGGATGCAGCCGCAGGGCCACTTTCCACTTATCGATGAGTTTGTAAACGCCGCTGTTCACATCGTCTGCATAACCCACGTGGTGTATGCGCCCGACGCACTGCGTGGCACAGAAGGTCCCAAGGGGCTGTTCTATCCTGGGATAGCAGAAGATACACTTCTGGGCAATTTTTTCTTCAGGGTTATAATAGATTTTCTTATATGGACACCCCTTGATGCAATAGCGGTAGCCCCTGCACCTTGCCTGTTCAACAAGGACGATTCCATCCTCTTCGCGCTTATAAACTGCCTGGCGCGGACAGGCATCCACGCACGGGGGGTCGGTACAGTGGTTGCAGATGCGCGGAAGATAAAAGTAAAATGTATTCGGGAATGTTCCCTCACCCACATCCTCATCCCAGTTGCTTGCATAAGCATCCTTCCCGGAATGTTCCGGGGAAGGCACCAGCACGGATGCTTTGGCATCTCCTCCTTTTGTTTTCATCACATCTTCGTAGTTGTATTCCCAGGGCGCACCGTAACCTTGGTTGATACCTGGCAGCGGTATGGCGCTTTTGTCCTGAGCGTTGAACCAGCCACCCTGGGTCTCCCAGTCTTTAGGATAACCTTTACCAGGCCGGGTTTCCACGTTGTTCCAGTACATATGCATCTGGCCTTTGTTCCTGTCGGTCCACATGGTCTTGCACGCCATGGTGCAGGTATGGCAGCCGAGACACTTGTTCAGGTCTGCGACCATTCGTATCTGTCTTTTTACGGGCATTACCCTTCCCCCTCATATTTTCGTATCTCAACGCGGGTATCCCTCTGGTTCCCGGTCGGGCCCCAGTAGTTTACCTTGAAATGGAGCTGCCCGTATCCCCCTGCAAGCTGCGTCGGCTTGATGCGGATAGTCATTGGGCTCTGGAAGCCTCCTTTTTTAAAGGTGTAGCGCTCCCAGCCCTGGTACATGAGGGAAAGCCCCTGCGGCATCCGTTCCGAGATGTAAAGATGAGCAATAATTGTCCCTGTGTCATTGTATATTTCAACAACATCATTATCCGCAAGTCCGCGGGCAGAGGCATCCGCCGGGTTCAGGTAAACAACAGGATACCCCCTCTGCAACCTCAGTTGATATTTTGCATCCCTCCACAGGGAATGTATGCTCCAGCGCCCGTGAGGGGTAACGAACATGAGCGGGTATTTCGTCCCGTCCACAGGCGGTTTGTACACGGGTAATTCTTCATGGAAGTCGGTCAGGTACCAGTCATGGTCGATGTAGAACTGCTGCCGCCCGGTCAGCGTTTCCAGGGGACGCTTTAATTCGTACATTCTCTGGAAAGCATAGTAAGCCTCCCCTTCTTTAATATCGCTCGTCCATCCCTTATCAGTTGCCACAAAGCGCCTTGGCTGCTGATCGAGCATGTCCATCGTCATGCCTTTTGTTTCCATTGAATTATACAGGATGATCTGGCCTGCGATTTTTTCAAGGTCAAGTGAGCATTCGGCAGATAAATCATCCGCCATCGTTGAAAAATCACGGGTTATGGATGAACCGTCGGGAAC
>CABMIA010000116.1 GCA_902386085.1 uncultured archaeon | reverse complement strand
ACGCAAATTCGATATTGCCTGCCCCGATTTCTCCCACCAGGACTATAAAAGAACCGGAGGGGAATCCTCCTTTAATAATGGGATCCAGGGATCTTATGCCTGTAGCTATTCTATGTTGTTCCATATTTGTTTTTTCTGAAAAAGTTATAAGTAACTGAACATATTTAAATTTATAGTGCAGGAAAAAAGTATCAATTAAAGTTATAAACTCATAATGATAATACTGATAATAATAGATCCGCTGTTATAAGGCAAAGGAAAAGAGATGTCCAGGTCGAGTGAAAAAAAGACGGCTGCTCACGGGAAAGAGAATGATAACCCGGAAGATCATCCTGACGAAATAAAAAATATCCAGGATGTGACAGAGAAGCCAGGGAAATCCCGAAAAAAGAAAGGTAAGAAAACCAGGCCGCTGGAAACCAGAAATGTCATAGATAAACCCTCCGATATCAAAACAGAAGCTCTTCCCGAATTCCCTCTTAAAAAAACCGGATAATTACTCCTTGAAAATCCTTTTGAAGCTCCGAAGGAAGCGGACTTTTCCTTTGAGAATGTAATCGATAAAAATAAAAAAATTGAAACAGATGAAGGGACGGCATCGGGAAAAGAGAAGGCTGAGGTAAAAGCAAAGCATGAAAGACTGCATGTCCTCATGCTCGTAAAATCATACCCGGAAGCATTTATTCACAGGATAACTGATAGTATCAGAAATTCGCCAGTTCTCCAGGGGAATGTCATGCACAGGTTACCCCCTTATGAATTTTCAAAACATGGCGATCTGGTATTATTTGAAGTTCCGGAGGGCTTCCGTGAAACTGAACAGTACTGGATAGAGAAACCGTATATCTTCGTATATATTTTAACCAAAATACAAAATAAGGAGACTTTATATTATGTCGTAGAGCCTGCTTTTTCATCGTTTGAGAGATTACTTATTGAAAAATTATATGATGACCTGCAGGATATCCTGACCGAAGAAAAGGCACTTTATGCAGCTACGAAAAAAAAGCAGATATTAGAAGAATATGTCCTGGAGCTTTTAAACAATTATTCAACATCAGTGAACGAACAGACAGTATATAAAATTTTATATTACCTGGACAGGAACCTCCTGGGATACGAGAAGATCAATGCGCTGTTAAATGATCCGCAGATAGAGGATATATCATGTGACGGGGTTGGCATCCCGATATTCCTGTATCACAGGAAATATGGCAACATAAAGACCAATATTACTATTGACGAAACAGAGCTTAACTCACTCGTGATCAAACTATGCCAGAAGGGTGGCAAGCATATATCAGTGGGTTCCCCGCTTGTCAATGCAACATTGCCAGACGGGTCGCGTCTCCAGGCTACACTGGGACGGGATATAACCACACGCGGAAGTACCTTCACAATAAGAAGGTTCAAGGAAGACCCGCTCACCCCCATTGACCTTATAAATTTCAGGACATTCTCGACAGAACAGATGGCATATCTATGGCTTGCCGTAGAAAACAATAAAAGCCTCCTGATAGCAGGCGGAACGGCGTCAGGCAAGACATCGACATTGAATTCCATTTCATTGTTCATCCCTCCTGTTTCCAAGGTAATAACCATAGAGGATACAAGGGAACTTACCCTTTATCATGAGAACTGGATAGCAGGGGTCACAAGGGAACCTTTCGCAAAAGGCGAGAATGAGATTGATATGTTCGACCTGCTAAAAGCAGCGCTGCGCCAGAGACCGGAATATATTATCGTGGGCGAAGTGAGGGGAGGTGAAGCACGGACCCTTTTCCAGGCAATGAGTACGGGGCATACTACATATTCCACGATACATGCCGGGGATATCCAGGACGTGATCAACAGGCTGGAAAACGAACCGATTAACGTTCCCCATGCCATGCTGAAAGCGCTTGATATAATTTCAGTCCAGATCCAGATCGTCATAAAAGGAAGGAAAAGCAGGCGATGCCAGCAATTAGTAGAGATCACGGGTCTTGATCCGCGCACCGGGAATATAAGGATCAACGATATGTTCAAATGGAAACCGCTGGAAGACAGTTTTGAGAAAAGCGGCGAATCCCATGTAATGAATAATATCATGCATGATAAAGGCTGGGGCATTGACCAGCTGCTTGAAGAGATCGAGAACAGGAAAGCGATACTTGAGTACATGGTCGCTAATAATATTCGTGACTATAAGAGTTTCACACGGATAATCCATGCATACTTTATCGATCCGAAAGAGGTCATGAAGAACCTGAAAAATGACCGGTTAAAAGACTGGTGAATTATCATGAGTTCAGACATCGGGAACATGCTATTCGGAAAATGGGTATATAACAAAGCATATGATGAACTCAGGCAGGATATCAGGAAAGCGCACACTGGCCAGAATGTACATGCCTATGTGTGCAGTTCTTTGCTGTATGCGCTACTGGCTGGCTTGATATTCCTTTTTTTTGGTTTTATAACAGCACAGCAGCTCACAAAAAACAGCTTTGCGATAGTCCTGATAACACTAATTTCCGGGATGATCTCCGGATACGCCGTGTTTCGCCTGGTCATTTCATACCCGTCTTTCGAGGCGAAAAACCGGTCTTACCGGATCGACCAGTCTATGCCTCATGCCATAACGTATCTTTATGCATTGAGCAGGGGCGGGATGAACATTATCGAGATGTTCAGGTCTTTGAGTTCATATCCTCAAATATACGGCGGTACTGCAGAAGAAATAGCCCTGATAGTCAGGGATATGGAATATTTCGGGCTGGACATGGTGACGGCCCTTAATAACGCAAGCCAGAGAACACCCTCGAACAAGTTTAAAGATTTTATCGAGAATCTCATCTCCGTAATAAACAGTGGCGGGGACATGGTGGGGTTTTTTAAGGGTATGT
>CABMIA010000115.1 GCA_902386085.1 uncultured archaeon | reverse complement strand
TGAAAATTCCGGGAGATTTATTTATTATGGGTTCTATGCCCCCGTGGCCGGGCAGACAGTCCGGATTGAGTCTAATAAGGATATATTCGTGTACGACCAATACAAAAATCCGGTTGTTTCAGCTACAACAGGAAACCCACAGAGGGTGGCAACATTTCGTACAGAAAATGCAGGCAACTATTACATCGGGATTTATAGTGCTCAGGCAGGGAGCTATACAGTGACATTGACCTTGGGAACACAGGGAACCATGCCAGGGTATACACCGCCTCAGCAACCTGGTTACCCGTATTATCCAACACCATCCCTGACCCCTGCGGTGCCACAGGAAAGCGGCAGTTTTGAAAATGCAAAACTGATCAACGGAACAGAATCCGGAATATATCAGGCAGGCAATAGGATTTATTATAAATTCTTTGCTAATGCAAGCGACCAGGTAAGAATAATCCCAACACTGGCAACTGGAGGCAATCTGGGAATCAGCATGTACGATCCGCTGCGTGCGTACATAATGTGCTGTTATGAACCTGCGTTCGTGGATTTCCGTGCCAGCATTACAGGTTACTATTTTATGGTTCTCAATGGGCCAGTATCAGGCACCTTCACCATCACTACGACCATTACCAATACACAGATACAGACCACAACCGCTGGGGGAGACCCATCCACAGCAGTCCCTCTTGAAGCAGATATGCAATTAAACGGGAATTCGCTACCGGGTGGAAAGACATGGTATAAATTCTCTATGAATGCCGGGGACATGGTAAAGATTATGATGAACCCAGGACCGCAAGAAAATCAAGGTCCGGGTTACCAGCCGCCGCAGACCGGAACTGGATATATGCCACCACAGACCGGAACCGGATATATGCCTCCACAGACTGGAACCGGATATATGCCGCCACAGACTGGAACTGGATATATGCCACCACAGTCCGGAACTGGATATCAACCATATCAATCATATCCACAATACGAAACAGGACCTGTTTATCAACCGCCAGCATACCAGCCATATACGGGACCTGGGTACCAGCCGAACCAACCACCAGCGTACCAACCTTATCCCGGGCAGCCTGCACCTGGTTACTCAGATAAAGACCTGTATCTGTTTGCAGACCCAACCCAGAGATATATAAAGTTCAGTTCAACCCCTGGGTTGAGCGTAGAGAGCATAGTTTATACAGCAGACAGGGCCGGTGATTATTATGCAATGGTCCAGGATACATCAGGATTAGGTGGAAGCTACACTATCCGTCTAAAAAAACTATCTGAAGGGAACGGAACAAGTTTCCAGGATGCCAAGTTCCTCAACGGCTCAAGTTCCGGGACAATCCAGTCCGGCTACATCTATTATAAATTCATTGCAAATGCAGGACATCAAATAACTGTTTCGTCAAATAAACCGGTTTACATATACGATCCGGCCCTGACATTTGTCAAGCAAGGGACTGGCAGCGTAACATTCACTCCGCTTATGAGTGGACCTTATTTCATTGTTGTCGATGGTTCAACTTCAGGAGGAAGTTATGAGATATCTGTGGATGTAGCGGTCCAGTCTCCTGTAATCTATATCACATTCCCCTATGGCGGGGAAGTCATGCAGGCAGGAAGCCAGAGATATATAGTCTGGAGCGCCTACGGAGGTTCAGGAGATCTAACAGTTGACCTGGGGTTCTCGACAACAGGCGTTGACGGGAACTATATGCTCATCAATAGCAGTCTGCCGAATACAGGACACTATCAATGGACTGTTCCTGATGCAGCATCGACCAATGTATACGTGAAAGCGATTGTCAGGGATGGCGACGGCAGGACATCTTCTGACACAAGCAACGCACCTTTTACGATATCATCGACGACGGGCTCTATTACGGCTAATGCAAACGGGCCTTATTTCGGTATTGTAAATACAGGTCTGCAATTCAGAGCCACTGCAACAGGCGGAACTTTGCCAAATATATACAACTGGGATTTCAGAGACGGCAGTAACAGCAATCTTGAGAACCCGACCCACATATACACCTCGACCGGAAACTATACAGCGCATCTCAAGGTCATAGACAGCACAGGCAGAAGAGCTCTGGATAACGCAACAGTCAGGATCGATAGTTTAACAGTATCCGGAAGCAGTTATAACAACGCCATAATACTGAGCGGCGCAGCGTCTGGAAACATTAACCAGGGAGATTCTTTCTACTACAAGTTCTATGCAACGGCAGGCCAGCAGGTCTTCGTAAATCTGGCGCCTGTTTCGGGCGACCAGGACATCATCGTATATGATGTGAACCGCAGATACCTGAACAGCAGCCAGCATACAGGAACAGTGTCAGAAAGCGTCACCTTGACCGCCAGTTTAACAGGCTATTATTATGTAGTCGTTAACGGGATAAGCACAGGAAGCTACAGTTTGTCAGTTTCAACTGGTGGAGCAGGCCAGTCGCTGAGCGCTGAAGCAGGCGATCCGTACTCAGGCGCAGTAAACGCAGATATAGAATTCTATGGGTCGGCCAACGGCGGAACGCCTCCGTATCTCACGTACCTGTGGAGCTTCGGGGACGGCGGTACAAGTACACAGCAAAACCCGGTTCACAGGTATTCGAACGCCGGAACGTTTACCGCCACTCTGACTGTCTTCGATAGCGCAGGGACAATTGCTTCCGGCTCTGTGATAGTTTCTGTAGGACAGGGCGCTTCACAGAACCACGCAGACACATCAACATCTGGCGCCGACAACAGTGAGGGGGCAGTAGCCAGATCTATTTCGCCATCTTCTGTCCAGGCAAACGACACGCTTAACATAACCCTGACACCCTCTCCAGGTTCGCTCTTTGCATCCCCGGGGTACCAGGTGGTTGAAACTATACCTCAGGGCTTTGTCTTTGTCAGTTCAGCAGGAGGATATGTAAATACAGGCAATGTCTATACTTTCACTCAGATAGGTAGTGCCCCAATAACCTATACAATAATGGCGCCTTCCACCAACGGAAGCTATGTCATCAGCGGCACATTCAAAGATCAAACCAGGAAAACCGGCACAGTATCGGGAACCACGAGTATCGGGGTAGGCTCAGGAGGAGATCTCATAGCAAGATATGAAACCAGCGGCAATGGCAGGATTGACAGGACCGAAGCCGTCAGGGCGGTAGCAGACTTCTTCAGCGGTTCAATAACGAGACAGGATGCAATAAGCCTTGTAATGGCTTATTTCAGCGGATGAAGACAAATCCTTCATCCCGTCTTCTTTTCTCTTTTTCTTAATTACAGGATTTTTAATGGTTAGCGCTTCGGCGCGCTGATCTGGGATGAAAAATTAAATAACATAAGTAAAGCATATAAAGCATAGTGAAAACTCTTGCTAAAGGTATATTTCAAAAACATATGTTCAAGATTCTTACACAACCATATATTAGTAGATTCATTATGTGTAACTGTTAAAATTTAGTCTCGCTAATGAAAGCAAAGGTGAGTGTGGAAATTGATGCAATTGAATGATATTGGTGGAAAAAGTGTTTTAAGAATTGGATTAGAAATAACCGTGATTGTATTATTGCTAGTAGTCGGTGCAAGTGCTGCAAAAATAAAAGTATGTAAAATTGGAACATGCGATTATTCAACCATTCAAGACGCTATATCTGCAGCAAGCCCTGGAGATATTATCACAGTGCATAGCGGTACATATTACGAGAATGTGAATGTAAACAAACAGCTTACCCTGAGTGGCTTGGACACAGGTGGCGGTAAGCCTGCGGTGAATGCAGGAGGAAGCGGCAGTGCCATAACCCTTAGTGCAGATGGAATTACACTCAAAGGATTCACTGCGGTAAATGGTCTTAACGGCATCTTATTGTACTGGTCTAATGATAACATACTGAGCGGTAACAATGCATCAAATAACTATTTAGATGGTATATCTCTGGATACGTCCTTTCGAAACACATTGACAGGCAACACTGCTGTATCGAATGGGGTGGGTATTTCTTTAGGTAGCACTATGCCCGGGGGACTTTCCAACGATAACATGCTGATTGACAACTACGCATCAAACAATACTTGGAGTGGCATCTCTGTATACCATCATTCCATGAACAATAGTCTGATTGGTAACAATGCATCGAACAATGCAAAGGGCATTTCTTTAGAAAACCAATGCGTAAACAATACAGTTAACTATAATAAAGTTTCAAATAATATTGATGGTATTTCAATTGATGTATGTTGGCGAAATACGCTAAGTGGCAACTTTGTGACGGGAAACAGTAATGGCATCGTTCTGCATTCGGATGCTTCGGATCCTATTGGTTCCAATGGCAATCGTATCTATAACAATTACTTCAAAAATACTATCAATGCTATTGATGGAAATACTGGAAATGCTTATTTAGGAAACAACACCTGGAACATCGCAAAAACTCTGGGAAGAAACATTATAGGTGGACCTTATCTTGGAGGGAACTACTGGTCTGATTATGATGGGATTGATACAGATGGAGATGGTTTAGGAGATAATAAGCTGCCCCATGATTCTTCGAACGGCATTGTAAATGGTGGAGATTATTTACCTTTAACACCATTAGTGCCTATTCCACCTGTTCCAGAGTTGCCCCCAATAGCACTGACCAGTCTTGGATTGTTAGGTTTGTTGGTTATAACAAAGAAAAATAATTAATTGTGTTTTCTGCATATCGATTTTCTTGAGAAAAGGCAAAAGCGTATGCAAATATATCTATTTATATTAGAAACGCATGAGTTGGTTCTATGGGTGCTAAAAACGGTTTTACAATCAACCTTTCAAAAAGTCAGATTCTTGCAATCGTTGGTGGAATGATATCAATAATAAGCGTATTTCTCCCGTGGTTCAGTGCGACAAGCAAAACATCCACGCTATCGGTGAATGGCTTATTCTCTGTAAGCGGAAATGGTATGTTAATGGGGCTTATCGGCTCAAATTCCAACTGGGAATTCCAGGGGGCTGGTGTGCTCGCTCTTGGATTTGCATGCATCGTGGTTGCGGCAATTCTCCGGGATAAGATACAGGGCATAGCAATGGTCGCGTGTGGAATCCTTATAATAGGTGGCGGTGCGGTCAACCTCTGGAGCCTGCGGGACATAAGTTTATTCTCAGGCTCCATTTTTGGAGAGACTGTACAATCAGGCATCGGGTACGGCCTCTACGCGGTAGTAGTCGGAGGCGTGGTAACTGCTGCCGGGGGACTTCTTACGTGGCTCGACCTGACCAAATAAACTTATTACTCACTTCCGCATAGTTGAGGGTCATGATTGTTTCGATGACACTTGAACTCAAGGATATCCCGGGGCAGCTTGTTCTGGCGCTTTCACCGATATCGGAACTCCATGGGAATATTATGAGCGTAGTGCATCAGCACGAAGAAAAAACCCCCAGGGGAACGATCCCGGTCCAGATCACGTTCGAGATCGACCAGCGTGTCCTTGATGAGCTCATCGAACGGCTTGAAAATAGCGGGGTTAAGGTGGCGCGGGTGGGTGAGGAAAGGCTTCGGTCTTCGGTTTCTGTTGTTCTTATAGGGCATATAGTCCACTCCGATATAGGAGATACCATAGACAAAATCGATTCCACTGGCTTTGCAGAAGTTGTGGATCTTTCACTTTCCATGCCTGCAATAGAGAAAACGTCATCTGCATACCTTGTCATCAATGCCGTCGGAGAAAAAGAACTGAAAAAATCTCTTGAAACGTTACGGGAAGTTGCGAACAAAAAGGACCTGCTCATGATAGAACCGATTAGGCCTAACTCGGGGGGGGCATGAAGGTCGTAAGGATTTCTATCATCGGTTTCGGTGCCGTGGGTCAGGGAGTAGCCCGCTCTATCCTGGCAAAGAAAGAATTTCTGAATGATCAGGGTATTGACCTGTGCGTCGTAGGGATAGCAGATTCAGGCGGGTGTACTGTCGATAACCAGGGAATAGACCTGAACAGCGCCCTGGAGAAAAAGAAACAGACAGGCACTATTGCAGCAGGCAGGGAAAGTGTATTTGAGCTGATCAGTAATATAGAACATGAAATTGTCGTTGAAGCCACACCTACTAATATCGAAAACGGTGAACCCGGACTCAGTAATATGCTTGCTGCCTTCAAATCGGGAAAGCATATTGTCACCTCCAACAAAGGCCCTCTTGCCTTGCGCTTTTCGGAATTAAAGGAAGCCGCCGAGGATAACGGGGTGTTGTTCAGGTACGAAGCCACTGTTGGCGGAGCAGTCCCGATATTCAACCTTATTCATGAAGATCTGGCAGGAAATACCGTACTGGGGATCGAAGGCATACTAAACGGCACGACCAATTACATCCTTACACGGATGGCAGAGGAGAGGCTGCCGTATGAGCTTGTGCTGAAGGAGGCGCAGGAACTGGGAATAGCCGAAACCGACCCGACCTATGATGTGGAGGGTATAGACTCTGCATGCAAGCTCGTGATAATTGCAAACTCGGTCTTTGGAAAGAATGCGACATATCGCGACGTTAAAGTAACCGGCATCACCAAGATCACACCAGAAGCCCTTGAGCTAGCCAGTAAGAACAATTATGTCGTTAAACTTGTCTGCGAAGCCGGGAATGGCAATCTTACCGTGGCGCCGCGCCTTGTTCCGAAGCGGCATCCCCTTGCTGTCGGGGGAACGTTGAACGTGGCTTCGATCATGACAGACCTCGCAGGAAGGATCACGATCAGCGGAAAAGGCGCGGGTTCTGTTGAGACAGCAAGTTCTATCCTGAGCGATATCCTGTACTTAGTCAAGAATTCATGAAGGCAGTTCTTGTCAGCAAAGAGGAAGCTGAAATAGCCAGGCAGAGACTTTTTTCAGAGGATGCGCTTGATAAAACAAGAAAATTAGTCAAAAAAAAAGGCTTTGTTGAAATCCCGGTTAAAGAAACCTTTGCAACAACTGATTTTGATTTGATCGAGCAGGTAAAACCTGAATATTACATCCGGAATAAAACCCTTGGCGATATCCTGGACATAACAGAAGAGGAGGAAAAATTCATTCCTTCGGGATGGCAGATTCTCGGAGATATTATTATATTATCGCTAAAAAAAGAAATAGAGCACCGAAAAGCAGAAATAGGCAAGGGATTGCTTTCCCTTTATCCAAGATGCAAAACTGTGCTGCTCGACAGGGGGATAGCAGGACGGATGAGGCAGCCTGAGCGGGAAATAATTGCAGGAAAAGGCACGGAGACCGTACACAAAGAGAACGGCTGCCTTTTCAAGCTTGATGCCATGCGAATCATGTACTCCCGGGGAAATCTTGCTGAAAGAAGGCGGATGAGTGAACTTGGCAGGGGGGAGACCCTCGTGGATATGTTCGCAGGGATCGGATATTTTTCTATTCCCATGGCTGTTCATTCAAAACCAGAAAAGATATTTGCGATAGAGATCAATCCGGTTGCCTTTGGTTATTTAAAAGAAAATATAATGCTCAACGGAGTCGGGGATATTATTGAACCCGTAGCAGGAGACTGTTCCATTGCTACTCCATGCGGAATAGCGCACCGTGTAATAATGGGATATCTGGATGCACATGAATATCTTGAATATGGCATCCGCGCCCTTTTACCTGGCGGGATTCTGCATTATCATGAAGCTGTGCCTGAGGTTATTGAGCGCCGCCCGTTCTTGCGGCTGATAGAAGCTGCCAATAAACAGGGGAGAAAGGCGAAGATACTTGAGATGCGAAGAATAAAAAAATATTCTCCGGGCGTGTGGCATGTGGTGGTGGATGTTGTAGTGGATTAGTTCAGCCATGCAAACCTTCTTAAATTATCAGGTAAATCAAATATTGTAAATGGAGGTTGGAATTTTGATAGTCAGAAATCATGAGAGAATCCACGCTGATGAAGAGAACCTGTGCCAGAAGTGCATCAGCGAGCTTGAAGACCTGTATAGTTACCTTGATCTTTCGACAGAGGAACTTGACCTGCTGGATATGCCCAGGCGTTCCTTTACAGTTCATTTCCCGGTGCATATGGATTCAGGGAAAACAAAGATGTTCGTCGGGCACAGGGTGCAGTATAACGATGCACGCGGCCCGACAAAAGGAGGGATCAGATTCCATCCCGAACTGACGCTTGACGATGTCAGGGATCTTGCCTTTTTGATGTCGCTCAAATGCGCGGTGGTAAATATCCCCTTTGGAGGATCAAAAGGAGGTGTTGTGGTCAATCCGAAGGAACTCAGCAGGACCGAACTCGAACGGCTTACGCGAAGTTACATCCGCGCCATAGCGGATTATATCGGGCCATCCAGGGATATTCCTGCGCCCGACGTTTATACGGATGAAAAGATCATGGCCTGGATACTTGATGAATACGAGCGGATAAAAGGAGAGCACGTGCCTGCCGTGGTGACAGGCAAACCTATCGAGCTCGGGGGGAGCAAAGCCAGGAGCTATTCAACATCCCTTGGAGGAATACTTGTCCTTGAGGAAGCCCTGAAAACGAAGGGAATGGATAAATCGGACGTAAATATCGCCATCCAGGGTTTCGGGAACGTGGGTGAGAACGCTGCCAGGATACTCCATGAAAGAGGATACAGGGTAGTTGCGGTGAGCGATTCCAAAGGCGGCATAATGAATAAGGATGGTCTTGACATTCCGAACGTGATAAAACATAAGAACGATTCCGGGAGCGTCATTGACTTTGAGGGGAGCGAAAATATCTCAAACGAGGAACTTCTCACATGCGAATGTGATATCCTGGTTCCTGCCGCGCTCTCAGAGCAGCTTAACAAGGATAATGCCCGGGACGTGAAGGCAAAGATCGTCCTTGAGCTTGCAAACGCTCCCACAACGATTGACGCGGACAACGTATTTTCCGAGAAGAAAATAATGCTCATACCCGATATACTTGCGAATGCCGGTGGTGTGGTGGTGAGCTACTTTGAATGGATCCAGAACCTCAACAATGATTACTGGGAAGAGAACAGGGTTCTTGAAAAGCTCGGGAAAACCATGGTAAACTCATTCAAAGACGTCTTTTCGCTGTGCGAAGAAGAAAATTGCAGTATGAGAAAAGCGGCTTACCAGCTTGCTGTAAAAAGGATACTCCATGCTGAAAGGCTGCGCGGGAACCTATAGCTTTGCCTCCATAGCGTCAAGTTAATCTTGCAACTATTTTAATATATTATTATAATTTTTTTAAAAATAGCTTTCGACCGCTCCTTAAAAATGCTTCAAAATCAAAAAGAAAAGGTTATTTACTTTGTAGTGTATATACACTACAATATGGCTAAACAACAACATAATACATTCATACGCAAAATCAAACAAGGAGACAAAATTAGATATGCTGAAGTATGGAACGAACGACATGGAGATAAAATAATTCAACATCACGTCAGATATTTGGGAAGTGATCCTAACAATCTTCCCGAACC
>CABMIA010000114.1 GCA_902386085.1 uncultured archaeon | reverse complement strand
GAATCCTCAGAGATATTCGGCTCGCAATGCATCGTAACAGCCATCGATTGCCGGCGCAATACCGATCTTGAAAATAACGGAGATAAAACCCTTATCGAGCTTGAAAACGGCACAAAAGCATGGTACGAGGTTGTGATCTACGGGGGCAGGACGCCGACAGGCCTCGATGCAGTGCAGTGGGCAGAGACGGTGGAAAAACTCGGCTCGGGAGAAATCCTGCTTACGAGCATGGACAGGGACGGCACGAAAGACGGTTACGACCTTCCGATAACGCGCACACTCTCTGAGACGCTGGATATCCCGATAATAGCCTCAGGAGGTGCCGGGAATCTTGAGCATATGTATGAGGCTTTTACGGAAGGCAAGGCGGACGCTGCGCTTGCTGCCAGTATTTTCCATTTCAGTGAGTACACTATCGGCGAGGCGAAGAAATATCTTAGGGGGAAAGGTGTGGCCGTGAGGGCATAAATGGGAAAGATCCACATCCTTGATGAAGCCACCATAAACAAAATCGCAGCAGGGGAAGTGATCGAACGCCCGGCTTCAGTGGTTAAGGAACTTATCGAGAACTCCATAGACGCAGGCGCATCGGATATCAAAATTGAAGTAATGAATGGCGGGAAGAAACTGATACGCGTAAGCGATAACGGATGCGGGATGGGCAGGGAAGACGCCTCACTCTCGATTGTCAAGCATTCCACGAGCAAGATCGCAAAAATCGAAGACCTTGAAAAAGTGATGACAATGGGATTCAGGGGCGAAGCCCTTTCTTCAATAACCGCTGTCGCTAAAGTGGAAATTATCACAAAGACGAAGGAGGAACTGGCCGGTACAAAAGTAGTAATCCACGGCGGCAGGCTCGTGGGCATAAGCGATACCGGGGCGCCCAACGGGACTTCAGTAACTGTCCAGGAGCTTTTTTTCAATACACCTGCAAGGAAAAAATACCTTAAATCAGACACCACTGAACTTGCGCATATAACCGATGTTGTAACAAGGAATGCGCTTGGGCATAACAGCATATCTTTTACCCTCCTCCATAACGGGCATGAGACGCTGCGCTCGCCTGCCTCAGGGCTTTCTGATACAATTCTACACATCTACGGACAGGAAGTGGCAAAGGCTATGCTTCCTGTTAATTCTGCCTCCCTTTTTGCTGCCGTGACCGGATTTGTTTCCAAACCCGAAGTCACGCGTGGCAATCCCGATTCCCAGTCTTTTTTTATCAACGACAGAAGCGTCACTTCAAGGTCGATCAGCTTTGCTGTGAGGGAGGGGTACGGCAACCTGATCCCGAAAGGGCGATTCCCGGTTGCTGTTTTAAAAATATCCGTGGATACAGGAGAGGTGGACGTCAATGTGCATCCCACCAAAAACCAGGTTCGCCTGAGCCATGAGAGGGAGATCTCGGACGCGGTGACGCTGGCCGTGAGAAATGCCCTTTTGAATAAGAATCTCATTCCCGATGTGAGAGTGCCTGAGCAGACTTTACTCTATGAAAAAGCTACAGAGAGCCCGCCCCTCGTCAGGGAAACCGGGTCAGTATTCAAATTCCCGGCCAAAGACACAGAGAGAAGGCTTCGGCAAACAGAAAAATATACAGAAACAGAAAAAACCAGGATGCCGGATGTAAAAATACTCGGGCAGGTGGACTCGGTATACGTGATTGCAGAAACAAAGGACGGACTTATGATAATAGACCAGCATGCGGCTCATGAGCGCATCCTTTTTGAACAGGTGCGCGATTCCAGGCGCACTGATTCGCAGGAACTTATTGTCCCGATCAGCCTCGAACTGGATTCCAGGGAAAAGGTATTGATGAAAGAATGCATCCCGCAGCTTGAGGAATTCGGTTTCAGGATATCCGAATTCGTCCCCTCGGCATTTGCAATAACAGCAGTCCCGAACGTTCTCGGAAGGCTTGAAGACCCTTCGCTGGTGCACGACATAATAACAGACCTACTGAGAGATGAGAAAGTGAAAAACGATACCGGGATCTTTGAGCGGGTCACAAAAAGCATCGCATGCAGAGGCGCTATCAAAGCAGGAGCCGATTGTTCTCCCGACCAGATGGAGAGCCTGGTCAGGCAGCTTTTTCTCACAGGGAATCCGTACACGTGTCCGCACGGCAGGCCGACGATGGTGTCTTTTAACAGGCAGGAACTGGATAAGCTGTTCAAGCGAACCTGAATCTAATTTTTCCAGGCTGCTTTTGCGAAGCTTTAATCCATTCTGGACGCAGAATGCCTGAACTTCAGGAAATATATCCCTAACAGGATCAACACTGCAATTACCACGATATCAAGCTGATTGAAAATCCCGATTATTTCACTCCAGTAGGGACCGAGGAGGTAACCGACATAAGCGAGCCCGAAACACCATGGCATATATCCTATGAAACTGTAAAAAACAAGTTTTTTGAACCCGTATCTGCCTACGCCGGCAGGGAAGGATATCAGGGCATGCACCAGGGGGACCAGCCTTAATAAAAGTACAGCTTTATCTCCATATTTCCTGAACCATTTCTCTGTGAGTTCCAGGTGTTTCTCCTCAAGGAAAAAAAATTTCCCATATTTTTGAAGAAAAGGTCTTCCTCCGATCAATCCGAGAAGATAGTAGAGTATGGAACTGGAGGCGCATCCGGCAGTCCCAACAAAACTTATCAGGACCAGATTAAAAACGCCCTGATATGCCAGGTTTCCCGCAAAAAGCATGATGATTTCCAGAGGTAACGGTATGATCGCAGTGAGCATAAACACGCCCCAGTATCCGATGGAAGAAATGAACTGCATCATAAAATCAGCCAGCGTCTCAGCAATCATAAGAACAAATAAGATTAATCGAACTTAAAGATTGTGGGGTCAATATCTTGAAATGTATCTTAATCTATTAGATGAACTAAGAGAATAACCATGTTCGACCCGGTTGGCAATTTTGAAATTCCCGATGAATGGATAGATCGGTCAGCAATCACAAAAAAAGAACTCGACAAGCTTATATCCAGCGGACGTTTTGTCCTGCTTTCAGATGGCTCGATGCTGAAGAGGGGTTACACCACAGGAACAACGGCTGCTGCGGCTGCAAAAGCTGCCGTAATATCTCTTAAAAAAGAGGTTTCGGAAATATCTGTCCCGACCCCGGCCGGACCCCGCGCTTTCCTGAACGTCGTTGCAAGGAATGGAAAGGCATGTGCGGTAAAGGACCCAGGGGACCATGCCTTTGACGTCACGGGCGGCATGGAGATCAAAGCAGAGGCCATAGAGCACGATGCCATACTAATACAAGCGGGTCCCGGCATAGGCTTGAAAAAAGGCATGCCGGCAATAGCCCCATGTCCGATGCATCAGATAGAACTGGCAATAAAAGAAGCGCTTTTGGAGACAGATTTAAAAGGGGCGCAGGTTACCATTTCAGTCCCTGAGGGCAGGAAAATAGCAAAACTTACCCTGAATGAAAAGGTCGGGATAACAGGGGGAATATCCATTCTCGGAACGACCGGCTTTGTGGAGCCGTGGAATGAGCATCTTGGCGGGATGAAAGAAGAACTCATAAGAAAGAGCGATAAGCTTGTGCTTACAACAGGCCGCCTCGGCGTGCGTTTTTCCCATATGCTTTTCCCCGGTTATGATATTGTGCTCATAGGAAGCGATATTTCCAGGGGTTTAAGAGCTGCAAAAGGTGAATTGATAATCTCCGGCCTTCCGGGACTGATACTGAAATGGGCATTTCCAGGCGTACTTAAGGACAGCGGCTATGCGACGATCCGGGAGATGATCGAAGACAATCCGCAAAATCCTCTTATAGATAAAGCGCTTGCAGAGGCAGTAAGGTTATCAGGAAAGAGAATTGTGCTTTTAAACAGGAACGGGACAATACTAAGGGACAGCGGTGAACAAATGTGAAAATAGTTGGTACAGGCGCGGGGCCTAATCTCCTGACAGAGGAAGCGGTATCTGCGATCAATAATGCAAGAATAATATTCGGATCGAAAAGGGCAATTGAGCTTGCAAAGAAGCATATTAATTGCGAGACTCATGAGATCACGGATTATACGTTAAATTCCCTTCCTGACGATTCCGTTGTGCTCTCGACCGGGGACCCAATGCTCTCCGGACTTGGGAAATTTGCTAAAAAAACGGATGAAGTAATACCTGGGATATCTTCCCTGCAACTTGCCTGCTCGCGGCTGGGAATGGGTATTGAGAATCTTGCCGTAATCACGGCCCACTCGCGCAATTTAAAAATAGTGAAAAACCAGCTAATTATTGAGCTTGGGAACGGGAAAAGCGTTTTTCTCCTTCCTGATCCGTCCTTCGGGGTAAAAGAAATTGCGCATCTTCTTGATTCAAGGGGTTTACCCAGGCGGATCACAGTTTGCGAGAGGCTTGCTTACGACGACGAAATGATTTCAACTGGCACGACTGAACAGCCTCCCTGTGCAGGAACGGACATGTATTGTGTGGTAATAAGTAATTTGTGACTACTGATTGCCATTTTTTTCTTCTTTCGGGATTATTACTTTCTTGATTTCGTGCCATGTGATAAAAAAAGGTGAATTATCTGCCGGTTCGAAAAGGACCCCTGCGGAATCGGCGTGTTTGAGAACGCCGCTGTATATCGACCCAGACTCTGTTTGCACCTGTACTTTCCTGCCGACAAAAACTCCAAGGTAGACAGGGGCAGCTTTTGGATCGCTGATTAGTTTATTGGCATCTTTATCAAACACATTCGGGATGACGAGGTCAGGAAGAACCGGCAGGAGTTTTACCAGTTTGTCAAAAAGTTCATGGGAATTGCCTATTATGATTACATCTGATGAATGAGATATGGTTTTTATCCTGCTCAGGGCGATTTTTTCATCCTGCATGATAGCGATCATAGCGCACACCTCGTACTTATTGCATGGTGATTCAAACACAGGAGACAGTATCCTTTCCGCAGCCTCAGGATTGATCTCTTTTGGTTTGATTTCAAAGCTCAATCCTGCCCCATTCATTTCCAGCAGTGTAGATTTTAGCTTCAATATATCAGTTGATCTGGCTATCGCAAGAGATTTCATATACTCTCTAAGTATTCTGTTAAACCAATGTCCCCGTTTTTACAGGGTTTAACCTATCCCGGTTATATGTTTTAACTTACGGCGATAAATAGCTTTTGAAATCGATCGATGATAACACTGACCCAGACTTCTCAAGCTGTGTGCCTATCCACAAAACTTCCGGCCTCTGCCAATACCAGCACCAGAAATATTTAAAATTTAGATTAAATATTCAACTCTTTTAGATCCGATTCAATATTCACAGAAACTGAATAAATATATGAGTACCCATCATAAAATTTTGTAATTATACCATTTTTAATTAAAACATCAAGATGATGCCTGACAGTCTTATAATCCATATTGATGGCTCTGGATATTTGATATGCATTAAGAGATGCATCAACAAGTGTCTTCAAGATCAATGCACGACTATTTCCTCCACGCGTGCCTTTGATCAGATGGCACAGGAGCTTCTGCTGTTTATTGGATTTATTGAGTTCCTGTCTTAAAAATCTATTTTCAGTAATATCCCTGGCTATACCATGGATCTGTATTATTCTCTCACCATCCCTGATATACCTCGTTCTTACCTCTGCCCATCGGTGCTCGCCATTCGTGCATACTATCTCAATGATGACTGTCTGGTCTATATTTTCTATAGAAAGACATTTTACCCGGTGGGCAAGGACGATTTTCAGGCTATCTGGAGTGATCCATTTAGAAATGTTAGAACCAATGACTTCCTTTTTTGTACACCCGAGTATTTGAAGTCCAGCCGTGTTTATTTTTAAAAAATTATTTTTATTATCGAGCACATACATGAAATCATTGGCATTTTCAAAGAGGTCACGGTATTTTTCCTAGCTTTGTCTTAGTTTTTCTTCGGCACGCTTTCGCATGGTAATGTTTTCAAATACGGCAACAAAGTATTCTTTTTCCAGACTGTAAACGTATATACGCAGCCAGATTTCCAGGGAATTTAAGTAAAGTTCAACCCTCTCAGGATTGCCGGTTGTCGCCACCCTCGAGTAAATCTCAAATATCTCAGGATTTGAATCTTTTAGGTCCGGAATTACATCGCTGACTTTTCTCCCGACAACGTTGCTCAATCCGGTCAATTCTTCAAATGCCCTGTTGACAGTGAGATAGATGAAGTCCTGAGGCTCATTATTCTCAAAAAGCATTCTGCAATAGGCAAAACCTTCAAGCATATTATCGAACAATGAACGATAACGGCTTTCGCTTTTTCTAAGTTCTTCCTCAGCATACTTGCTCCCGGTGATATCTCTTGCAGTTGAGAACGTTCCTACAACAGTTCCAACCGGATCCTTTAAATTGTGGCACCACCAGGCCAGAAGACGCTTTTCCCCATCTTTTCGTCTCTGCCAGCTTTCAACATAAATCGTATCTTCGATTCCGGAAAATAAAGGCTGGACTATGTTGTAAATTTCTTGTTCGCCTTCAAAATAAAAAGCTGCTTCTTTCCCGACAACATCATCACCAAAGAATTCATAACCCGCTTTGTTCGACCAAGTGTATATTTTATTGATGTCAGTTTCCATGATGATATCTGGTACTGCAGCACAAATAGTTTGGTAGCGCATAACTAAAGACTTCAACACATCCTCAGCACGCTTGCGTTCAGTGATGTCCAGGGCAAGTACAGCCACACCGATGACTGTGCCATCTTGCGCCGTAATGGGATTAAACGAAACTTCAAAATATAAACGGGATCGCATTTCCTCGCCTGAATATGCCTCCTCCGCATGACGTTCTCCTCTCAGTGCCCTGTCAAGGTTTTGCCTCGCCTTTTCTTTATCACATGTCACGGTCATATAATCTAAAATACAACGGCCGATCTGGATATTCGCACCATTTATCGCAAGCATCATTGCAGAATGTGCCCGGTTGAAAAATGTGTACCTGTATTTTGTATCAACAGAAAAGACTGATGCATTCGTACCCTCGATGATGCTATTAAGAATAGTGTGCTGTAATTGCAGTGCCTTTTCCAGGTTGTGTTCAGATATGTCGTATCCCGTATTCATTCCCCGAAAATACATATTTCCAAATGCCCTGAATTGCAGCAAAGGTTGGGGAAACCGGCAGATGTGTTAGCTTTCCGGGTTCTCACCTCAGGGTCGCCAGAGGATTTAAGCTGTAGTTTTTGCACCATCCGAGCATTTTTTTTCTATTCTAAATTCTAAACTGATTTATGTATAAACTTTTACCAAAACTATACCATAGTGAAAGTTTGTAAAAAATCTCTTTTATGATGAACATTTTGAAAATGTTAATGGAATAAACAGAATTGAGTATTTGAAAGAGTAGCAAGACTAAGCCTTTTCAACAAAAAAGTATCTTTTTGCACTTTGCATTATTCGTGTTCTTGCACTGATAAAACCGAGTTTGTGCTTCAACCTCAGGCACTTATAAACCGATAGTATGTTATTTCCTGGGAAAAATCAATTAACCCCTATGATCAAATCAGGCGGCTCTTTCCTCTTCAAAGGCATCCGCTGCGTCATAGGGGCAGTCTTCCTGATCAGGGGAACGCAATATATAGCCGCAGCAGCTCACGTATTTGGCAAAGCAGGCGTAGGAAGCCGCGTGCAGGTGGACGGTGCACAGGGTACTGTGAAATGCTTCCTTGAGGATTACGACATAGCGCTCATAGAGCTTTCTTCAGGCGTTGCGGCAGAGGTCACCCGGCTTGGAAGCGCGGCTGTGATGGAAGAGGCCATGCTTGTGAATGAGCGACACACGATCCCGTGCAGGGTCATCCGCGCCGGGGCATCGCTAATTTATCTGCAATTCCCGTGCTCAAACATGCCGCAGCCCGGCGATAGCGGCTCGCCCGTCAGCCAGGAAGAAAAAGTGGTAGGGTTCCTCTCCTCGGTAATGCTGGGCAACTGTACGGGGACTGCGGTGTCGGCTGACGCCCTCCGGAAATTAAACGATTAAAAATAGAGAATCAACGAAAAATACAGTACACTTTTATTTTTAGGATTCGTATGTATAGATATGGTCATCAAAACCGAGGGGCTTACCAAAAAATACGCAAAACTAACAGCATTAGACTCACTTGACCTGCATATCAAAGAGGGCGAGATCTTCGGTCTCCTCGGCCCGAACGGCGCTGGCAAGACCACCCTCATCTCAATGCTCTGTACTATTCTTAAGCCCACATCGGGCAAAGCGTGGGTAAATGGTTTCGATATCGTAAAGGAACCCGCAAAGGTCAGGAAATCCATAGGCATCGTGTTCCAGCAGCCAAGCGTTGACGATCTTCTCACAGGGCGGGAGAACCTTGCAATGCATAATCTACTTTTCGGAGTGCCGCGGGCGATACGAAAGCAGCGCATCGATGAAGTTCTCTCCCTGGTAAACCTGGAAAAACGGGCTGACGACCTCGTTAATACATATTCAGGCGGAATGCGCCGGCGGCTTGAACTTGCGCGCGGCATAATGCATCATCCCAGGATTCTGTTTCTGGACGAACCCACGCTCGGCCTTGACCCTCAAACGAGGGAACACATCTGGGAATATATAGTGGAACTTGCCCGCAAAGAGAGTATGACCGTAATGCTGACCACGCATTATATGGAAGAAGCAGAACAGCTATGCGACAGGATAGCAATAATCGATTACGGGAAAATCGTGGTCATGGATTCGCCGCAAACGCTGAAGAACCAGATAATCGGTGATGTTGTAAAACTGAAGCAGATGATCCCTGATATTGAGCCTATAAGACAGCTTGATTACGTTAAGAACATGCAGGAGAAAGAGGGTTTGTTATATCTCTCTATCAAAGACGCTAGCAAGCACCTGCAGGACCTCCTCACTCACACAGGCCCAATAGACTTCGTGGAAGTGAGAAGCGGGACGCTGAACGACGTGTTCCTGCATTATACCGGAAGGGAGATACGTGAAGCTGAAGCGGAAGGCGGTTTCTGGGAAAGGGTAATGAAGAAATGAGCTTATTGAATGAACTTGAGGGGATGTACGCGGTCTGGCTTCGCGAGGCCAAGATCTATGTCAGGGAGAAGGAAAGGCTCATATCGTCAGGAGTCTCACCGCTTCTCTGGATATTCGGTTTCGGAACGGGCATAGGCGCGAACCTGAAATATATCGAGGGGTATCCTTACCAGGTTTTTATCTATCCCGGGATAGTGGTCATGGCTGTATTATTTACATCCCTGTTCTACGGCATATACATAATCTGGGACAGGAAACTTGATTTTTTAAAAGAAGTGCTCGTAGCGCCTGTTTCAAGAACAAGCGTGTTCGCTGGAAAGGTGCTGGGCGGGGCGACAGATGCGATGGTGCAGGTGATATTTCTATTGATTATCGGCCTTCTTATAAATATCCCGTTAAAACCGCTCATCATAATTGAGGCGTTCCTGATGCTTTTGCTGATATCGGTTGCAATGGTAAGCATCGGCCTTGTGATAGGCGCGAACCTGCAGAGTCCTGAAGGTTTTGGCCTTGTCATCAACTTTGTCATGTGGCCCATGTTTTTCTTCAGCAATGCCCTGTTTACTCTGCAAAATATACCCGCATGGCTCACCACACTTATATACTTCAATCCTTTGACATACGGCGTGGATGCGGTGCGCGGCATTATCCTTGGTATTAACCATTTTCCGTTCTATATTGACATCTCGGTGATGCTGGTTTTCTCGGTTATTATGATGGTTCTGGGAGTGTTGAGCTTCAGGAGGATGTGATATTGCTGAAACTTTTTAATACGCTCACCAGGCAGAAAGAGGAATTCCTGCCCCTGGGCGAGGTTGTGGGGATATACACATGCGGACCGTCGGTGTACCAGTACGCCCATATCGGTAATTTCAGGACTTTTATCTTCGAGGATGTGCTTGTGAGATACCTGAGGTTCAAGGGCTATAAAGTAAAAAGAGTGATGAACATTACGGATATCGAGGATAAAGCACTGGCGACGGCCAGGAAGGAAGGAAAGTCGTTATGGGAAATGACGGAATACTATTCAAGGATCTTTTTTGAGGATATGGAAACGCTGAATCTATTGCCAGCAGAAGTTTTCCCGAAAGCCACGGAACATGTGCCTGAGATCGTGGACATAATAAAAAAAATGATGACCAGGGGCTTTGCGTACTGTGGAAAAGACGGATCGGTATATTACGACATCTCAAAATTCCCGGACTGGGGGAAACTTTCACATTTGAAGCTCAAACTTGGGAAAAAGAAAATAAAACGCGATGAATGGGGGGAGGAGTCATCCATCATCTCGGATTTTGCGCTCTGGAAATCGTATGAGAAAGAAGACGGTGATGTTTTCTGGATAACGGAACTTGGAAAAGGCCGCCCTGGCTGGCATATAGAATGCTCTGCCATGAGTTCAAAGCATCTCGGAACGCGTTTTGATATACACATAGGGGGGGTGGATAATATTTTCCCGCACCATGAGAACGTTATTGCACAGAATTTCGGGGCGTTCGGTGAAAATCCGTCAAAATACTGGCTGCACTGCCGGCACCTGATGGTCGATGGCAGGAAAATGTCAAAATCGGCAAGCAATTACTATACCCCGCGCGATCTTACTGGCATGGGACATAAGCCCATGGCGATAAAATACCTCCTGCTTTCAATGAATTACAGGAGAAGGTTGAATTTCACATTTGAGGGGCTCCGGGAAGCAGAGGAAAAGATTGAGAAGATCTGTAATGCCATAGAGAGGCTTGAAAATGCCAGCGGCAGGGATGATGCTGGAAAATTGGCTGTTAAAGCCATGGAAAGATTCGAGAAAGTTCTGGACGATAACCTGAACACGGGGAAGGCTTTGGAAGTGCTGGAAGAGTTTACGGATGATTGCGTGAAGCAGAACCCGGACAAAGAATCCTCAGAGAAGATTCGTGAGACTTTCAAAAAGATGGATTCGGTACTTGGATTGGGATTGTTTAGCTCGTAATGTTCATGATATGACAGCACACGTTTTTGGAACGCAGGCTGAGACGATGATATATTTTGAGTGCGATGAGTGCAAATAAGATGATGGCAAAGAAATACACAAATTTTAATAGATTGTGGTATTTCAAACATACGGTGATACTAATGGGGCGCAAGAAATATGTCGATAAAATCGTGACGTGCAGCATCTGCGGAAAAGATTACACCGAAATCCTGTGCGAAAAAGACCTTCCCGATATCGTGGCGTTCTATTGCGAGGAATGCAGCGATGAATTGAAGAAGGAATTTGAAAAGAGTAAAATCAGAAAAAAATCATAAGAAAGCTTGCGGGAGAGGAATTTTGAATTGGTTTCAGATCGAAATGTATCAATTCGTATCGGTGGTTATCTTGAGCCATGCAATGTTTGATGGATAAAGAAATTTAGGATGGAGGTATAATATGAAAAAAATCAAAAAATCTACCGTAGCGGACCATTCTTTCAATTTTTTCGAGGCAGAATATGAACATAAAAATTTTGCTATTTAGATTAATAGGATTTTACAGTGTTATCATGGGAATATTTTATGCTGTTGGACTAGGATTAAGTTATGCTGAATTAAATTATACCTATAGACATGCTGCTTTATTACAGATATTAATACAATCTATAGCTATTGTAATGGTTTTTTGGCTGATCATTGGAGGATTGTTATCATTTAAAAAATATTCAGGAGTTATTGGTTTTATCCTAATAATTTCTCAGATGATAATAGAATTTCTAGCAGGTTTTACTACTGGATTGTTCTTCGTACCAGGAACTGTTTTGCTTATCGTTTCTGAGATTGGTTATAATTTAATGAAATCACGATAATAATTTCATGCTTCTTAAAAGATTATGAGTGATTCATTATGTCACATTAAGAAATTGATTTGATGCAGTTCCCCTGCGCGCAAGCCCTACGACTGCGTTCAGGCTCAAAGGCGACCAGGGCAAGGATTTTAAATATTTTAAGTTGTATTGATAATATCGAACATGATAAATGTACAGCAACTTTTAAACCGCTATACTGAGCTCTTAAAACAATCTTTCAGGGAAAGGTTATTAAGCGTAGCTGTCTTCGGCTCTGTTGCCAGGGGAACCGCAAAATTTCCACAGAGCGACATTGATATTCTGATTGTCATCGAGGGCATAGAGAAATTGTCTTTCGGGGAAAGAATAAAATTAACCAGCAATGTCGAGGAGAAATTATCCAAAACTTTAGAATATGCAAAATTCAAAGACAACTTCAAGAGACGCCCGAATATCCAGGAAATAATATTCTCTCCTGAAGAGCTCAGGACTCATCCTCCCATTCTTCTCGATTTAACTACGGATGTTATAATACATTATGATACAGGCATTCTGGATGAAGAATTAAACAAGCTAAGAAGTAGGCTTAAAGAGCTGGGTGCCAGAAGAGTTGAGCGGGGAGATTCATGGTTTTGGATATTAAAACCTGACTTGAAGCTCGGAGAGAGTGTGCAATTGTGAATACTAAATTAATGGCCCAGGATTATATAATCAGGGCTAAACGATGCCTCAAAGAAAGTACAGATGCATTTAGCGAGGAAGATTATCCAATTACCATAAGAAGAGCGCAGGAATGTGTCGAATTGAGTTTAAAAGCAGTGCTTAGAGGTATTGCGGTGGAATACCCCAGAGAACACGATGTAAGCGATTCCCTCGAAAATGTAAAAGAAAAATTTCCGGACTGGTTCAATCATAAGATTCCAGAGCTTATAAGGATATCAAGGGATCTGGCCAAGAAAAGAGGCCCTGCTTTGTATGGCTATGAAGCTCAGCTTAGACCGGCGTCCGATATTTTCAGGAAAAATTGATGCAGAAGAGGCTTTAATGTCAGCAGAGGACGTTTTTGAAGTCTGTACCGGATTGATTAATGAAATCTTTGAAAGTAAAAGGTAAACCCTCAAACCCTTTTTATTTGCATCTCTCGCTTCTTCGGCTGAAGCTGCAAAAGCAGCGCCTTGAGTTTGGAATCGTCTATCTTGGTCGAAAGCCTGCCGCTCTGGGCAAGAGAAACCAGTTGCGCTTCCACGCTTGCCACAAGCTCAGGTTTTGTCATCTTGAGCGTATTTAATCTCTCTCTTGCTTCGGGAGTGAGTATCTGGCGCAATATCGCCTGCTTTTTGGCTTCATACTCGGCGCGCGCCTGTTCCTGCTGGGCAGCCTGAGCCTGGGCGCCGTACTGTTGCTGCTGCAACTGCTCAAGCTTGCGCCTTCTTATCTCTTCGAGATCCTCATCCATAATTTAATATTTCGCAATAGCAGGATTCGTTTTAATCAGTTCGGATTTAACTTCGTTCGCCGAATCATCTAAAAATGACTGTCCCTGCTGTGAGATTGACCTGCCTGTCTTCTGGGTCTTGATGAAACCCGCTTTCTCAAGCTGCTGAAGCGCTTCTCTTGCGATCGACCCGCTTCCTTTGGAAAAGTGAATGGGCTTAACCCCATTCCTGTGCCGCCCTCCGTAGAAACTTCGCAGGCGCGAAACGCCTACTGGTCCATCCATATAGACACGCCTTAATATTGAAGCGCATCTCACGAACCACCAGTCGGCATTATCAGGAGATAGCTCCTTGTGTGCTCCTGTCTTGGCAAAGCTTGCCCACTCGGGCGGTTTGGTTTTCTGGTCGGTTTTTAGCTTCTGTGCCACATTATTTATTAGCATTTCTGCGGGCACGTCATATACTGTTGTCAATGTTGATCCTCCATAAAATCATCTGTATAGGTAATGGGATATTTGTTCCCTGAATAATTCTGGGGTCTTATTTACTTATCGGATAGTATTTACCCTTTTCGGCGAAACACTGCCGTGTTCCCCCTGACCTCAATAAGTTCAGAATCTGTAAGGTCAGCCAGTTTTTCCGATAATTCCTGTTTATTCCCTTCAAGAAGAGCGGTCCTGAGAAATTTTACTTTAACCATTTTTTTTGTTTTCAACTGTTTTTTTAATTCCTCTACTACTTTCTCGATTCCGGATTTACCAATATGCATGCTGAGTTCGAGTTCAGAGGCTTCTGCCCTGTATTGCTGGTTCATGCCAAAAGCTCCTTGAGCTTAGCAGCCGCTTTATCAAGTTCAAGAAGGATTAATCCAAGGCCGGTTTCCGAATCCACAAGAACGATCAGAAGTGCCCTGCGCCCTGCCCCGACGGCGATCAGTCTGCCATGTTCGGATTCTACAATCACCCTGTGGGGGACACCTTTTCCAAGTTCTGTCGTGGCCGCCTCGGCTGCTCCAAGCATGGTTGCCGACATTGCGGCAAACGATTCGGAAAAATATTCCTGTTGCAGAATGGCGCGAATCAGTAACCCGTCGCGGCTGGCGGCAGCGCATGCTTCCACCCCTCCTACCTTTTTCAGGTCTGCAAGCACCTTATCTACCATATCAATGGTGTCAGGCATCGGATTCTCCTGTGATCTT
This sequence comes from uncultured archaeon, assembly GCA_902386085.1. GTDB lineage: Archaea > Halobacteriota > Methanosarcinia > Methanosarcinales > Methanoperedenaceae > Methanoperedens. The sequence goes on along the minus strand of CABMIA010000114.1, from coordinate 4,655 downwards.
ATCTATCAATACCTCAAATGCCTCATATACTCCGATCTTATCTTTCGCCACCGCAGGGATGATGGGTACATCGTCAGGTAAATTAAACTGTTTCCTGATTTCTTCAGGCGTCAGGGCACCAGGCAGATCCTGCTTATTGGCTATTACAACATAAGGCAGCCCGTAGGACTTTGTGATCTCAAGCATCTGTTTTGCACGCACAAAGTCAGTCGGGTTCGTGGAATCAACAACAAGGAAGATGCCCATAGATTCGCCGCTTAATAGTTTTATGATCGGGTCAAACCGCTCCTGGCCAGGCGTCCCGAAAATATCTGCACTGAAACCTTTGTAATCCACATGACCGTGGTCAAGCGCGATAGTGGTCCCAAACCTGTCAACTGATATGGCCCTGGTTGAAAGCGCGTGCACAAATGAGGATTTCCCGGCATCAAAAGGCCCTGTGACAAGAATCTTTGGTATGAATAGTTTTATTCCTCCAGGGCGCAGTACCCTGAAAAGCATGGATTTCTTTGTTTCCTTTGCCCAGTCCGATTTAAGTATTCCGAAATACTGCCCGAAGATGACGCGTTCTGCTATTCCCCCAATGGAAATAACCGCATTGAACATATCCTTTTTTATTAAGTCCAGGGTTTCCCGGGAATACGGCCATGCCGTAAAATTATAAACCATAACATGATCGTACAGCATCGCCAGTTTATTCCAGCTCCTGACTGCTTCGATGGTTTCTGTCTCGCCGCATAAATCCATTACTGTAGAAAGGGAGCCGAATACTATTGTGCCGGGGTGTAATTCTTTCAGTACATCAGTTATTACTTTACTGAAATCCTCGATGTTGTCCGGGTTTGATACTACGTACTTCTCATTTGAGAGGGCTCCGATTAACGGGTTATAAGCATCAACAAAAAATAGGTTGTTTTTATAAGGGTCAATGTCCCACCCGAATTCCTTGAATAGATTCCTTATATTATCAGGCGTTGTGCTCGATACTACAAAAACGCAGGTTCCACCGTTTTTTAGTGAATTATAAACGGTTTGAATAACGAATATCTCTCCTTCCACTCCGTGCTGGATGTAATATACAAGGTTTTTCCCTTTAGGTTTTACCCCACCCAGAAATTCATCAACCTTCGGAATACCGGTTTCGATCATGCTATTTTCTCCCGACTATCCTTACATTTGCTCCTTCTATCTCATATTCAAACCAGGGAGTGGGTTTTGGAGATAAGCCTATTACTCTTATGAAATTCTTATCATTTTCAGATTTGATCTCTATCATTCCGTCAAACAACTGTTTTAAGGTCGCAATTGCCTGTTCGTCATGCATGCCGCTTTCCAGTACATATATTCCAAGAGCTCCTGCGGCCTTGATGCGTCCTGTAAAAACATGAAGAAACCTGAAAACGGTCTGTATGTTGGAATACATCAATATTGTGGAAAGTGAATTGATATGAAGCTGGGTTTTCCGGATGTTCTTTTTCATAAAGAACTCTTCAAAGAACTGGCTTATTTTCACTCCTATTCCGGTCAAATCCACAGGGCTGCTCGCTATTTTAATATTTTCATTCTCTATCGCCCCGCCTCCAAGCGTTTTCGTGACGCAATCAACTATCCCGACCCTTGACAGCGGAAGGGCTAATTTATTTTCCTTGAACCATTCTAAAATATGAGTTGCGGATTCACGTGTGGTCACCGTTATCACAGCGTTTTCATTTTTTGCAGCGCCGTGATACATTATGTTATATAGGATAACTTCTTTTCTGCTCATCGGAGGGCCGATAAGCATGATGTTGGAACCCTTTTTTATACCACCAATTGGATCGTCCAATTCCTTGATGCCGGTTGTATAGTCACTCATCGTTAAGCCTTTAGTCACTATAATACTATTTAAATTTTAGTATATATAAATAGGTACCATAACATATAAAAAGGTCAGTAAAACAAGCGGAAAGCTCGAAAGGTGTTATAATCCTGGTTAGCCATGATACAAATAGAACCGTGTGGTCTTATAATTTAACAACGAACAGCTTTTAAAGATCATGCTCAGGTCAGCCTTTTCATTTCCGAATGGCCTTATAATCAGGTCAGCCCCGACTTCTTTTGCCACCCTTGCCATCACTTCCTGGATATCTATCGGAGGTCTTATGGAATATATGAGAGATGCATTTTTATAAAGATCCATATCAGGGTTGAATATATCATCCCTGCAAAACCTGATCCCGGGATGTTTCGATCCATTATCTGAATATGTCACGTCTGTGACAATCACATCCAGTTTCTCCTTTAAAATAAGTGCCACATGCGGCATGCTTCCTGCACCTACTTCGACCACTTTATCATTGTAATTTTTTAAAATAAAATCCGCAAGGTCTTTGTAATCTGAAATCATGGTCTGTATTACTATTATTTATCTTTATGAAACTATCTGAAAAAAATCCGGGCATCGGAAATCTTAAAATAGGCAAATAGCATTATCTTTCAATATATGGGCCTAAATAGCGTTTTGGAACCTCTGGATATCGGCAACATTACTCTCCCCAATCGTATTGTTTTCCCGGCTTTCCAGACAAATTTCGCAACACCGGGGGGTTTTGTCACTGAACGATTGCTGCGGATGTACGGAAGAATCGCAGAAGGGGGTTCAGGGTTGGTAATAGCAGGATGCATGGCGGTATCAGATGACGGAATCCCGAACACGAATGCTTTAAGAATAAATAATGACAAACATATAACCGGGCTCAAAGAACTTTTTTCACTCATAAATAAAAAAGGCGCTGTCCCGGCTGCCCAGCTTATGCATGCGGGAAGACAGACATCATCGGCAATGACCGGATATCCGCTTGTTGCGCCTTCTGCGATTCCCTGCCCTGTCATGAAGGAAATGCCTCATGAGCTTGGCAAAAGAGGAATAGAAAGGATACAGGACGATTTCACTGAGGGTGCAAGAAGGGCAAAAAGAGCCGGTGCAGAATTGATCGAACTTCACGGAGCCTTCGGCTACCTGATCGGGGGATTCCTGTCTCCATTTTCGAATAAGCGCCAGGACAAGTATGGCATGGATAAGGCATTGTTCTTTACAGAGATAATAGAAAAAGTCAAAAGGAAGATAGGGAATACACCTATCATATGCCGCATCAGCGCCGATGAATTCGTTGATGGCGGGCTTACACTTGAAGAGACAGGAAAAATTGCACAGCGACTTGTGAACGCAGGTGCAGATATCATCAGCGTCGGTGCAGGAACATATGCGGCCATGCCCCACATGGCTCCAACTGCAGACATGGGAGAAGGCGTGCACGTATATTTAGCTTCCGGGATACGTAAAACTGTTGATGTGCCTGTAATATGTGCAGGGAACATACGGAGCCTGGAATATGCAGATAGCGTTATCTCAAAAAAAATGGCAGATCTCGCTGCAATATGCAGGCCGCAGGTAGCTGACCATGCATTTGTCAGGAAGTCCTTGAATAAACAGCCGTTTGTGCGATGTACGGACTGCGGCACCTGTTTATTCTTTTTGAGAGGAGAGACTTCTGTGTCCTGTCCGCAGAACCCGGAGCTTTGAAATGGATGATTACGAGTCGTCGAAACTGAAAGCACTATCCGATATAGCCTCTATAGACATCACTCTTGAATTTGATAATATCTTACACGAGATCCTGAAAATCGCCTGCAAGACAGTGAACGCGCATTCCGGTACTATCATGCTGGTCGATGAAGGAGATAATGAACTCAAAATGATAGAATCATACGGACTGCCGCCCGACTATATAGAAAGGGTGTACGAAGCCGGGAATAGGGCAGGAGTGGCAATAACATCCAGCCCTTCGGGCATAGTGCTGCGAACAGGCGAATATTACCTGGTTCCCAATGTGTTCGAAGAGCCTAAGGACAGAACATGGTACGATCTGACCAGAGAACTCGGTTTTTCCTCTCAGATATTTACGCCTATGAAACTGGGATCGAAAGTTATCGGCTTATTAAACGTCTATATGAAGAACCCACACACGTTTACAGATGAAGAGATTAGTTTTGTTACCATTGCCGCATCCCGGGCATCATCGGTGGTCCAGAATGCAAGAATGTGCAGCCAGATGAAAAATAATGTTCAGGAGCTCAATCATTACAAAGAGAACCTTGAGGAGAAATTAGAGGAAGCTCATAAGAAATTGTACGATTCCGAAGGAAGATACCGCGATCTCTTTGAGAACGCCGACGACCCAATGTACACCCTTGATGTGAGGGGCTGCTTTTTGTCAATAAACAAAATCGGTCTTGAGAACCTTAAATGCACATCTGAAGATGTTATAGGCTCCCACATTTCCAGATGGCTTACACCCGAAAGTTTTAAGGTCGCCCAGGAGACCCTGATAATGCAGGTCTCAGGTCTTCCTGTAGAACAACCAATAATCCTTGAGCTGGTGTGCAAGAACGGGGAACACAGATGGGGAGAGATAAGAACCCGGGCTATCAGGAACGGTGGCAGTATAACAGAGATCCATGGCATAGCCAGGGATATTACCGAAAAACGAAAATTAGAACAAAAACTCAGGGAATACCATGAAAAGTTAGAGAAATCCTACGAAGAACTCAAAGACGCTGACAGATTAAAAACCGAGTTCATTTCAAATATAACTCATGAACTCGTGACGCCTCTG
>CABMIA010000113.1 GCA_902386085.1 uncultured archaeon | reverse complement strand
TAATTTATGGATTTGCAGATGCTTCTATTGGGTTTTACATATTTGCTCGAATATACAATTGGTTAGAGATGAAGAAATAAGCATACTCTGGCTTCAACGTGGGTTAGGCTTTTTAGTAACCAATACATATTTTCGGATTTTATCATGCATCATCTCAATCCACGATTCTGCACGCTGCTCAGGCTGTTTTAGTATTAAAACACTGCATCTGGATTCCTTGACGATTTTATCAGGCAGAGAACCAAAAAGTACATCATGGAGTATCCATTCTGTGGACGGGCTTATTATACACAGGTCATAATCCCTTGACTTCTTTAAAACAGCATCTCCAATCGAATTTGCAACCTCTATCTCTCGATTGACCTCCCTGTTCAATAATTTAATAGCTTTTTCCTGTTTTTCTTTTGCCTGCAAAACTGATTCCTTGTCTTTTACAACAGTAAAAATAGTCATCTTAGCATTAAAAAATGCTGCCAGGTTCTCAGCAATGTTAACTCGATATGCATGTTCTCCAAGCCCTAAGGGAACCAGGATTTTTTTAATCTTATTAAAATTTTTGGGGAAAAATATGCCCACATCACAATCTGCTGATCTCATCACGATATGTGGAATACTTTGCTTGATTTTTCCATGGAATATTTTTTCAGTTCCTCCTAGAAGTATAAGATTGCTTTTTCCAGACCTAGAGATGTCGAGGATTGCTTGTGGAATATTATGCGAAGCCACAATTTTTTTTCTAACCTCAATGCCATACTCTTTTCCAGTGGATATTGCCTTCTCAAAAATCGGCTGAGAATCCTGAATAAACTGATTCCCTGTTTCAAGAAATGTCTGCCGGGGGATTCCGATCACATGCAATGCCACAACTTCACTTTGCTGCGCTTTAGCTATTCCCGCCCCTATAGCAATTAGGGGTTCGACGTTCTTCATGGTGGAGAACGAAACTACCACCCGATAATCTCCCTGTGCAATAGAGCGAGCAACTTTACCTTTCTCGATTTTTTCCTTTCCCAGAGAATATCCATAATATATTAAGAACCCGATTGCGATCCAGATAATGGTAGCGTACCAGGCCCTGGGGCTATAATTGAACATATAAACAGCAAGGAAAAGCTGCGAGAATACGCCTAAAATTGGAATGATCGGAAAAAGGGGCATTTTATAGCCATATTCAAGTTCTTTTCCGAATTTTTTCCGGATCATTATCACTGCAATATTGACCTGCAGGAACAAAAGTAAAAACATGACATCTGCAGCACTTGCTACATCTTCAATAGGCAGACCTACCGCCATAATAATTATCAATGCACCTGAAATAAGTAATGCAGAATATGGTGTTCTCCTGACAGGATGGATTTTTTTAAAGATTCCAGGTAGATTAAAATCTCTCCCCATCGCAAAGGAAACCCGTGTCGAAGAAAATGTTGTGGCGTTCAACGCCGACATTGTAGATACCAGTCCGCCTATCAATAACAAAAAAGTGCCAAAAGGCATGAACTGACGTGCTGCTTCAAGAAGTCCGAGCTCCTTATACTGTCCTAAAAACTGCCATGTGGGAATGTCGGTTTTTAAGGCACCGATGGCGGCAAATGCCACCAGTAAATAAATTGGAATAACAATCAAAAGTGATAAGAAAATCGCTTTTGGGATGTTCTTTTTGGGGTTTTTCACTTCTTCTGCGGTCTGAGCTATCACTTCATACCCTTCAAACGCGATAAATGTCAGACCCATTGCCATGAAAATACCCCCGAATCCTTTGGGCAGGAATGGATTGAAATTTGAAAACCAATCTGGATTATAATATATAGTATAAAGACCTGATACGACGAAAATCCCAAGAATAGCTATTTTAATAAAACCCACGATGTTGGCTATCGTACCGGTCTCGGATGCACCCCTGTAATTGATATAGATGAAAATCAGCGCGATGAACACAGCCAGGAATTTATTTAAACCTGCACCAGATAAACCAAAAATAGATATGTGGTAATTCTCAAGTAGAAGACCGAAATATGCGCCGAAACCGAGAGCATACAGGCTGCCTGCGACTGCATGTGCAAACCAGCTCATCCATCCGCTTATGAAACCGTTGATGCTGGGAAGTGCATGCTTAATCCAGAGGTATCCACCGCCTGCTTCCGGAATCGCAGAACCGAGTTCTGCATATGCCAGCGCAGTGAACAGGGTAACGATTCCGTTCAAGAAAAAAGCCAGCAAAAGACCCGGCCCTGCGGTCCCTGCTGCTATCCCGGTGAGCACAAATATCCCGGCGCCTATCATTGCCCCCACTCCTATCATCGTGGCGCTGAGAACTCCCATCTCGCGGCTGAGTTCTATCTCGTTACTCATTGAGATATATCCTTGATTTCTTTGAGCTTTGCTTCTTTTCTTTCTTTTTCTGCTTTTTCGGTGAACTCGGCTATTAACTTGGTTATGATTTCATTGATTTCAACTGTAACAACACTTTTTTTCTCCGGGTCTTTCAAATTCAATATCAACGAAAGCTCGATTATCTTTTCATCTGTTTTTGAAGTGACTATGCCCGGTTCTTTTTTGAAATATTTCATGTCCCTGATTGAACTCATCAACCCTTTTTCAAAATTAACAGCGTCAATCTCTTTATTGATTACGATCGGAATTGTCATTTCGTAACCTGCCGATACAGAGCCGTGTTTTTTCCATATTTGTTTTTAAAATTGGACATTTGGAAAAACTATCAGTTTACCATATTTATAGAGTAAAAAAGTATTGAGATCTGTTATTTTTATAACCTTCCCGCTAAAATTTTTGATGGAAATCACATCACCAACCCTATATTGCATCTGGAGATTCAAAAAAGAACGTGAGACGAAATTTTGGAGCCCATACAGTGCAGAAACAATAAAACCGATACCAGCAAGCCCCACCAACAGTATTAGAATATCTGTTGAAATACCTATCTGACTTATTCCTAAAATAAGACCAACGGCCCAGATAAGTATGAATACATATTGTTTCATGCGTGCTACAAGATAGGGAGAACTTGATTTCATTGCTTTTTCGACCAGCACTTTTGAAATCGTTGCAATGATGGCTGTTGATATAACAATTATTATAAATATAAAAATATTATAAGCGAACTGATATAATTGTTCCTGACCAATAAAAACCATGCAACCTCATTTCATTAGTTAATAACTTTCGTTACTTTTAAAGATATATAAAGGCTTTGAGGAGTATCTGATTCTTGGCATACGCAGGTGGTTAAGTACAAATTTTAGTCGCAGAGCATATTATATACGGTGGACGGTAGTCTTTAAAGAAACTTATGCCAGACATTCATGCTTTCAAAATTTCCTGAAATATTAGTGTTCTTCAGTAAGGTACCGCTGTATTTATAGCCCATACTTGCAAAAATTATGTTTATACTATAAGAGACAGTCCTTGCAATCGTATAAGCTAATTTAACATTTCTCTTTTGCATTTCATTTTCCATTTTATTCAAAAGGTAAACAGCAAACCTGTTTCCTCGATAATCAGGCAATGTGGCAAAATCTGTCATTTCTACATTTTGGGAGTAAGCGTCCATTTCAGATGAGGATAGAGCAACAATCATATTATTTTTCCAGACACCGAAGAAAATAAAGTCTTTATCCATTATTTTCATAATGTATTGAGGATCGTATATTGGGAAAGGGTAGGTCTCAAAAACCTGTTTGTAGACTTCTGCCATCTGGAAAACATTGGATTTATCACAGATTTTATAACTGAAACCTGCGGGAAGCTCCAACTTAATCTTATCTTTTGCTTTTGATCTGGCAACCCCTAAAATTTCATTTATTTCTTCAAGTCTATCGTCAAGCATCCTTGACTCTGTAAAATATTTTCCCATAAAATAAACATCTTCATACCCCTTATAAAATTGAGGTATATACGCTTCTATAAGGTAACCGTTCTCTGTAAATTCGTTTTTTGCGGATGCAGGTACTTTAGCAAATATCTTAGAATATCCCTCCACTAAAGCGAGTTTATCAAGCTTATCTATGATATTAGGGCAATCGTACTTTGAAAGTTTCATTAAATAGATACGATCATTATATTTCCCATGCTGCAAAATGGAATTGCCAATGGTTGTTATGATATCATTCATTATTTTACCTTTCTCTTCTTCTTTCTATCCTGTCAGTATGCCCGGGAATAAGAGATATCGCATCATCATAATCAGATAGCAGTTTCTCAATACCAATGGCATGTATCTCTTCCGCTTCATCGAGTTTCAACTGTAATTTACAATCCTTACAATTCCTATCGCAAAAAACAGGCTCATAGCTGTCCGGTTCCTTGTATGTGGTAATAACCCCTTCGTAATTTCTCAAAACAACCTTGTTGGTCGACCAGGAGATCAAATAGGTGGGCATTACAGGTATTTTTCCTCCCCCTCCAGGTGCATCGATTACATACGTAGGTACGGCAAATCCGCTGGTATGTCCTATTAAACTTTCCATGATCTCAATGCCTTTACCGACAGTAGTGCGGAAGTGTGATAATCCTTCTGATAGGTCGCACTGGTAAAGATAATAGGGTCTTACACGGTTTTGGACAAGTCTATGTACAAGTCTTTTCATTATTCGCGGACAATCATTCACCCCTGCCAGCAGGACGGATTGATTGCCAAGAGGAATCCCTGCATCAGCCAGTTTTCTCAAGGCTTCTTTTGAAGAATCTGTTATTGCTCTTGGATGATTGAATTGCGTATTTATCCACAATGGATGGTGTTTCTTCAATACTGCCACTAATTCATCAGTTACACGGTACGGCAGTACAACAGGCATTCTTGTACCTATGCGTATTACCTCAACGTGATGAATTTTCCTCAATTCCGTAAGAACCCAGTCAAGGTATTCGTCAGATAACATAAATGGATCTCCCCCTGATAACAGGACATCACGTATAACAGGATTATTTTTTATGTATTCGATCCCCTTCATGATTTCATCCTTACCAGGGATTGAATCAATGTCGCCAACTTTTCTTTTTCGTGTGCAATGCCTGCAATACATGGAGCAGATATTGCTTATATGAAACAATACCCTGTCTGGATAACGATGCGTGATTCCTGCGATAGGACTATCTTTGTCTTCGGCTAATGGGTCTTTCATCTCATATTTATCGATTATAAGTTCTGATGGTGAAGGAAAGGACTGCTTGAAAAATGGGTCATTTCTATAGTCATCCGTATCAATTAGCGATAGATAATAAGGCGTTATTGAAAGGGGAAACTTTGCAATGGTTTTTTCAAGAAGTTCCTTCTCACTATTTTCAAATTCGATGCCGGTTACCTTTTCAAAGGTTGCAATATCACGTATAGAATGTTTTAACTGCCACTTCCAATCCTTCCAATTTGAAAGCCGCGCATTCGGACTGATCCTTTCTGCAATCCCTTTTTCTTTTTCATCATAAATACTCAATCAATTCCCTCCTTTTTTTCTTTTAAGTAAATCGTCTGCGACGGAAAGGCGATTTCAACACCCAGTTCATCGAGCAGCTTCAGTATCTTCAAATTAAATTCTTCCCTGACGGCAAGGGACTCAGCCCAGTCGGTTGTCTTTGTAAAACAATATATAAGTATATTTAAAGAGTATGCCCCGAACTCTGTAAACCTTACCATGTAAAACGAATGATCGAATTTTTCATCCTCTTCTATTATTTTTTTTATTCCTGCCACTGCTTCCTCCATCTTGCCAGTAGAAGTTCCATATGTTACCCCGAGGTTGAAATTTATCCTGCGTTTTTTCATAGCAGAATAATTTATAACCCCGGTGTTGATGAACTGGCTATTCGGAACCGTAACAAGAGCTTGGTCAAACTGCCGGACCCGGGTAGTCCTGAACCCTACTTCCTCGACAATACCCTCAATACTCCCGACACTTATCCAGTCGCCAAGCTGGAAAGGCTTGTCGGAGAATATAGTGATGGAACCAAAAAGATTGCTTACTGTGTTCTGTGCTGCAAGAGCAAACGCAAGCCCTCCAAGACCCAGTCCGGCAAGCAGAGAGGTTATGTTATAACCAAAATTCTGGAGAATAAATAATATTCCTACTGTGACAACGAGTATGCGTAAGCTTTTTACAAGCAGTGGAACAAGCTGGTCATCGAGTGTGCTTTCTGTTTTCCTGGCTTCGTTATAAAGATAATATGCTATTATATCTATATTTTTGAATATGAAATAAAGCATTATAAACGAGATGGCCAGAATGTAAAGAGCGTGCACGATTGACGTAATGTCAAATTGTCCAATTTTTTCAGGCAATTGCAATGAAAGTAAGGCCACATAGAAACCCTGAAGTAATATCAGGTAACCAAGCGGACTTTTTATTGCATTTAAAAGAAGGTCGTCAAGTTCGGTTTTAGTCCTTTTAACCAGAACGGTTAGTTTCTTGTCCACAACATACATAAAGATAGACTTTATTATAAAAGTCAGTAGTATTATAATAAAAAACAATCCGAGCTTTTCAGCAGGTACTCCGAACAAATCTTGATTTAATATTTTTGATATCACTGTCATATGTTATTTAGTCAGTTAATATTAATTTGAATTATTCATTCTTTCATCATCGATTCCCTGTTACAGGGTATCACATTCCTATTGCAACCAAAAATCGCTGCTATATGGCAAACAGATTCACAAAAACACTTGTGATAGAATCCTTAGGAAGAACTCGCCTGAACGATAGGAGGTGGGATACTTCATTGGTGGCGTTCATAGCTGAAAACGGGATGATGTGGACGTCAGAAAAAATAAAAGTGCAGTTAATGCCTGTTAAAAGAATATTTATAACTGTTGTAAGATTAAAAAAGAAGATAGCTATCATTTCTACTCAATCCTTTCTTTCTAATTTTTAGTGTGTCCACTTCAGTTGTGGTCTCAAACCAGATGCTCAAGAACACTAAAAGAGAATAGGCAACTCTTCTTGTGAATTTTCTAGATTCTTTTCCTTCCAAATGCCATGAGATAGCCGATGTAACTGCTCTCATGGAAGATTCAATTTGCATATATTATCTCCTCTATTTTCAAAAATGATTGTCATCTGTGATAAATGTTTCGAGATTATGATAATTTTCGGTTCAGACTGAGATTCTTACAAGAAATTAATGTACCTTGAGATTAATTAGCATCGAGGTTGATGAATATAACTTGAAACTCAACGAAATTTTAAAAGAACTTAACCTGAAGCAGGTTCAAAGATGGACGCTATTCAGCATCGTGATCGGCATAGTTTCGGGTTTTGGAGCCATCCTTTTCTATCTGGGATTGAGCGCATTTTCCAATTACGTCCTTGGCGGAATCGGCGGCTACTATCCTCCGGCACCCGGGGGAGAACCTTCTTTATTCGGTCATCCGGCAACTAACGTGAAATGGCTTCTCTTCTTTTTGCCTGCAGCCGGAGGATTGCTTGCAGGGATAATCATCTACACATTTGCGCCAGAGGCTGAAGGGCACGGCACTGATGCCGTTATTGACGCATATAATAATAAAAGGGGTTTTATCAGGAAAAGAGTGCCGCTAGTTAAATCAATATCATCAATAATAACTATAGGCTCAGGCGGCAGCGCGGGAAGGGAAGGTCCCATTGCCCAGATAGGGGCAGGTTTTGGTTCAACATTTGCCTCGTTCCTGAAACTGAGCGACAGGGACAGGAGAATATTGGTTATCTGCGGTACTGCGGCAGGTATAGGCAGCATATTCAAAGCGCCGCTCGGTGGCGCCATCTTTGCAATAGAGGTGCTGTATAAAAGCGATCT
>CABMIA010000112.1 GCA_902386085.1 uncultured archaeon | reverse complement strand
GGACGCAAGCTGCTCTCTCGTAGTTCCGAACTTATGCATGTGAAGCTTTGCGATCATTGCATAAAGCCCAGGGAACGTGGCGCCCATTACGCCTTCCCATTCCCTGTCCGCTGCCGCGGCAAGGGCGTCTGTTGTGGTTTCCACATCCACATCTGTCATCTTCTCGGCCCCGCCTGCTATGACGATATCATGATATCCTGATGCCACAGCCATGATCCCGTGGCGCAAAGCAAGCCCGCCCGAAGCGCATGCAGCTTCCACGCGCGTTGAAGGTATATGGAGGCTTGCCAGTCCTGCATAATCCGCGATAAGGGCGCCGAGGTGCTCCTGTTCGATAAAACGTCCGCCGCTCATGTTTCCCACATAAAGCGCATCTATCTTCCCGCCCTGGATATTTGCATCCTCTATCGCGCTTATACCTGCCTCTACAAAAAGTTCCCTGAAGGATTTCTCCCATAACTCACCGAATTCGGTGCATCCGACCCCGATAATTGCAACGTCTCTCATTTTTTTACCTCACAGCTTGATCTTACCTTTATGTTTCGCATAGGTCGCATAATTGATGTATATCGGGTTGGCAAGCAGTTCTTCAACGCTGGGCGCACCGTTCCTGATCTCATCAATCCTGTCTGTCACGCTTATACTGAAAGCGTCGCTCCCTGCGCCAGACCCGAAGGCAGTCATGAATATCCGTTCTCCCGGTTTTGCGATATCAAGCGTGGCAGCAAGTCCCATCATACATGAACCCGAGTAGGTATTACCAAGGCGCGGAACCACCAGGCCGGGCTTTATCTGCTCGCCCGAGAAACCGAGCATTTTTGCCACGCGTGTGGGGAACTTGCCGTTCGGCTGGTGAAAAACCGCATAATTGTAGTCCGAAGGCTTTGTGCCGAGCTTTTCCATAAGACCTGAAGCTGCTGATGTCACGTGTTTAAAGTAGCCGGGCTCACCTGTAAACCGTCCCCCGTGCTCAGGATAAGGCATGCCTTCCCTTCTCCAGAAGTCGGGTGTATCAGTGGTAAAGGAATATGTGGCCTCGATCTTTGCAGCAAGGTTCTCCTTACCTATGATGTAAGCGACCCCGCCGGCCGCTGCTGTATATTCGAGGGCATCGCCAGGCGCCCCCTGTGAGACATCCGAGCCTATCGCCAGTCCCAGGTCGATTATTCCGGAATCCGCCATGCCGATACATGCCTGTACAGCGGCAGTACCTGCCTTGCATGCGAACTCAAAATCGGCAGCCGTGAGATTGGGTGTGGCGCCAATAGCCTCAGCCACGACCGTACTTGTAGGTTTTACCGCGTATGGATGGCTTTCTGAACCCGTGTAAACAGCCTCTATTTTTTCAGGGTTTATGCCTGCACGGTTAATCGCATTGCGCGCAGCCTCTACCGCGATTGTTATGGTATCTTCATCCATGTCGGGCACGGATTTTTCATAGACCATAAGCCCATCAATAATACTGCTGGCATTAGCACCCCATACTTTAGCTATCTCTTCAACCTTGATTCGATAGCAGGGTATGTAAGCACCATATGAAACAATTCCAACATTCATTTTTTCACCTCGTCTAAAATTAATGTTTTATATCGTGCGATTGAAGTGCACGAAGAAGTTCGGGAATCTGCATGACTGTAGCTATGAGCGGCACGTGTTCTATTTCGGCGATTTTAACGGCGATTTTGTCAACCTGTGATGCGGAAAGACCGTGGATTACAACCAAAGCAGGTTTCAGATTGGTCACTCTCAGGGCTACCATGGGCGACCTGCCTGTGGATACGTTTGTGAAAATCATGGCTCTTTCGGAACTCCATCCGTACAGCTTCTGGAACTCGTTGTAAGAAAGCGTGAGTATTGCCTTTAAACTGTCCACTATTGTGTAGCCGTATAATGGTTTTATATATTCGCTGCCCGGGCTGTAAACCACCTCTCCCTTCACCAGGGTTGTAAGTTCTTCCACAGAAATAGGCGAGAGGTACTCATGGACCTCGTATATGGCATCTGCGGTGAACCCCCCCCGCAGCATGCCTTCGTAAGAACGGGTTTTTGCCCCGCCGCGTGCTGCATCCATTTCAAGGATTGCCTCCACAATACTGCTCACGATAAAAATACCCGGAGATTTTATCCTGCCGCTCTCGTAATCGCTTACCACGGAAGGTGAAACTTTTAGAAAAGAAGCAAGGTCGGATTGGGATATCTCAAAATTGGCGCGCCATTTTTTTAACGTCTCTCCGGGATTGTCGGAGAGCGTTATTTCGCCAGCCATTTTTTCGGCTAATTTATTCCTCGTGTCCTGATATGTTCCATTTATGCCAGGAGCAGGATGGGCAGGCGTAGCAATAGCTGCTTTGTCGGTCATGTTAATGGCGGGTTATGATGTGAAGGCATATAAAACTAACGAAAGGCACTTCGTCAAATAACGAAGTTCAGATATATTCCCTCGGATCCGCAATCTCTCCTCTCAGTGCGCTCGCCGCCGCAGTCTCAGGCGATGATAGGTAGATTAACCCGCCTGCTCCCATC
>CABMIA010000111.1 GCA_902386085.1 uncultured archaeon | reverse complement strand
TTGCTTTTCAGGGCAAGTTCATCGTACCTGACTAAAATCGCATCATGAAATCTCAATATCTTTTCACCTTTTTTTACATTATAAACGCATTTTTATTAAATAAACGTACTATCTCATTCTACTGCTTGCTTTTAATCCTTTCGAAGAGATGGCTCTTAACCAGGAGCGGATAGTTGCGGGTTTGAAGAAATTGCAATGCGATAGGATATATCTCAGTAGGATTAAATCGCTTCTAAAGCGCCTACCTAAACGCCCCGCTCACGGGTACGGGACAAGCCTGCATCCGCCTGCAGGCGAACGGCGCGCCCTTAGGTAAGGGAGGTTGGGCAAAAGTCCTGCGCTCCAGTGGGTGCTCGGACAGTTGCGTTTAACATATCACAAATACGTTTGAAGTTGCTCATGTAATAACGATGCGCAAATTATTATCGCGCTTTAAGGTGGGTCAAATATTCTTATTGCATTCTCGCTTTTAAAAATGCTTATTTAAATTAAATATGCACACATAAAAAGAAGTAAAGCTTTTATATTATCATAATGATTATCATGAAGAAGCAAATGAGAATTATTATTGTGTTGCTAAAATTGATAATTATTATGTCAAAAAATAATAAAATTGAGTTAAAAAATTTTATTGTTATTTCTATGAGGGGATTATACCCTCCTGTATGAACGCTGGATGTTGAACATATGACCCTCCGTAATAAGACAATTATAATAATAGGTCTGACTCTTCTCAGCCTTATCATAGTTCAATATTCCCTCTCTCAAATCATTCTAATTGGAAGTTTTTCCCAACTGGAGGATCAAGATGCCCGGAAGAATGCCGATCGTGTTATTGAATCAATATCTGATGACCTTTCTTCCATAAACGGCGTAGCAAGCGACTGGGCTGCATGGGATGAGACCTACAACTTAATAGAGCACGGCGACCCTGATTATGTTACAAGGAACATCCCGGATAATAGTTTCACCGAAATGAGGCTCAATATCATGATATTTACCAATTCTTCTGGCGGGATAGTATTCGAGAGAGGCTTCGATATTCAAAATAAAACGGTGATCCCAGTCCCGGTAAGCTTGCGCAAATACCTTTCCAGGAACAGTCCGATTTTTCAGCACGAGGATAATAAGAGCGTGATGGGTATAGTTATGCTTACAGAAGGTCCGATGCTCATTGTATCAAGCCCCATCACGAACAATGCGAGAACAGCGCCTATCTGCGGCTCAATGATATGGGGTCGCTACCTGAATGACGTAGAAATACAACGCCTGGCCGGAATAACGCACCTGTCCCTTTCTGTCAGCCGGTTCGATGAGAATATGCCAGCCGATTTCGGGACGGCACGTTCTTTTCTCTCACAGGAGAAAAAGGTCTTCGTTCAGCCGATTAGCAATGAAATAATTGCAGGATATATTCAGCTAAATGATATTGAAGGAAATCCTGCCATTATAATAAAAGAAGAATTGCCCAGAGGAATTCACAAGCAAGGAGAAAATACAACGATGTATCTCGTGTTCTCGATCATTGGAGCAGGTCTTGTATTTGGCCTTGTGACTATTTTTCTTCTAGAGAAAAATGTGCTATCACGGTTATCTTATCTTAGCACTAATATGAATACCATTGGTGCCTCCGGTAATCACTCAATGCGAGTGACTATGACTGGTAATGATGAATTGTCTAACCTAGCCAAAGTGATCAATAGTATGCTAGAACAGTTAGAGGATGCAGAAGAGGCTAATAAAAAACAGTTGCTTCTCAAAGAAATCTATCACAGAGTAAAAAATAATTTACAGATTGTCATAAGTCTTCTGAACCTTCAATCCCAGAAAACCACAGATAAAAATGTGATCGAGATCTTTAAAGATAGCCAGAACCGAATAAAATCAATGGCAATGATACATGAGAGATTATATAAATCCAAAGACCTGGCGGGGATCAATTTTAAGGAATATATTCAGGACCTTGCAAATAATCTGTTCCGTTCATATGGGGTCAATTCGAGTATTGTCAAATTGAAGATAGATGTCGGTGATGTCATATTTAATCTGGATACGGCAACTCCGTGTGGTTTGATCGTTACAGAACTTGTTTCAAATTCACTTAAACATGCGTTTCCAGCCGGCTGCCAGGGAGAAGTTCTCATCAGACTTCATTCGGATAAAAATGAAACGTTCACATTGACCATCCAGGATAACGGTGTTGGCTTTCCGAAAGATATTGATTTCCGAAAGACAAACACCTTGGGCTTACAAATGGTAACAAGCTTGGTGGGTCAGCTTAAAGGTACAATTGAGCTTGACAGAAGTAAGGGAACTGAATTTAAAATTACATTTAAAGAAAAAAAGGACCGCGCGATGAAAAATGAATAATATAAAAATATTGTTAGTTGAAGATGAAGCAATTGTCGCAATGGATATAAAAAGTCGAATGGAAAATCTTGGATATATTATTCCTGCGATTGCTTCCACAGGTGAGGATGCTATAAAAATGGCAGCTGAGACGTGTCCAGGTCTTGTTCTAATGGATATCGATTTAGGTGACGGGATAGATGGAGTCGAAGCCGCTGAACAAATCCATAAGCGCATTGATATTCCTATAATCTATCTTACTGCATATGCAGATGAAAAAACATTATCACGAGCAAAGATAACAAAACCATTTGGGTATATTCTGAAACCCTTTGAAGAGAGAGAATTGCAATGTGTTATTGAAATCGCTATTTACAAGCATCATATCGAAAGGGAATTAAAAGAGAGCAAGGAATGGCTTCATTCAGCACTCAATAGTATCGGAGATGCTGTTATCGCCACTGATAAAGAAGGAATGATAAAGCTCATTAATCCTTTTGCTCAGGCACTTACGGGCTGGAATAAAGAAGAAGCATTAAATAAGCCTCTTGGAACAATATTCAATATAATAAATGGAGATACTGGGGAGAAAGTCGAGGATCCAGGAGAAAAGGCAATCAGAGAAGGGATTTTCTATGGTTTGGTATGTAATAGCAAATTAGTTAGAAAGGACGGGAGGAATCTACCTGTAGATATTATTGGTTCAACAATAAAAGTCGATAGGGATAACATAATTGGTGTAATATTGACTTTCTATGATATTACCGAACGTAAACAGTTTATAGCGATGAAATGTTCATGAGAACTAAAGAAAATTGAAAAAAATTAGTGGAGAAGAGGAGGTTGTTCTTTCAGCTTTTTCCATAAATGCTATTAAAAAAGTTTATAAGTAAATATGATTATTATAATAATTGAAAATTAACATGTTAACTGCAAAGATACCTGTACTGCTTCTTTCAATAATATTTGCGCTTTTGGGAGTATATCTTATCCTCAGGATAAATACAGCAGGGAAGAAAATCGATAGCACTACCCTGAGAGCAAGAGCGTTTCTTGATGAATCTTTCCTGAAAGAGAACTGGATACTGCTCATGCTCACACTGCTGCTTTTCATAATCCGAGCTGTTGTTGAGTTGATAGAGACATTTGAAACATCTATAGGAACCGAAAGTTCTGAACTCGCAGACGAGATTATAGTGCTTGGAATTCTCGTATGCGTCATCTTGATAGTACATAAATGGTTTAGATTAATGAGTCCGCCAAGACAATTTGAGTAAGGGTTTTGCCAGAATGTTACCTTTCAGGCAATAATACTTTCATCACGCTTAAGAAAACTTAATTGATTATAAGAACAATGATGATCGCATGAAAACCGTTTATCTCGCAGCACCACTTTTCTCGCAGGCCGAGCTTGATTTTAACCGCAAGCTCAGGGACGAGATAAAACGCGCTGGGTTTGATGTTTTCCTGCCTCAGGAGGATTCGAATAACATCAAAAATAAGATCGACCGCCAGAAGATCATTTTCGATAAGAACATTAAAGGAATAGAAAAATCAGACGTGCTTGTTGCCGTGATAGATGGAACGGATGTGGATTCAGGCACGGCATGGGAAATAGGATATGCTTACGCACAGGGTAAACCAGTACTTGGATTGAGGACTGATTTTCGCACCCTGGGCATAGAAGGAACAGTAAACCTTATGATCGAACGGTCTATC